>JAPUKZ010000233.1 GCA_027295405.1 Gammaproteobacteria bacterium | reverse complement strand
GGGCGAAACTCCCTGTCATTGGTGCGCACAGTTTACGCGAATAGAGAAATTTTACTCTGACCCCTAGTCTTGCGACACTGGCAGCTCACCAGCGGAGATTGTTGTGAGTTCCAATTTGGCTGATTCGCAATTTTACGGCAGGTTCAGCTTGCACCGGGCCGCCGCACCGGCGGCCGTTGCCCTGCTCCTTGCCCTGATCACCTCACTGGGCGGTTGCGGTTGCGGCTTTGAGTGTAATGACAACGGCAATAACCGGGACCCGGCATCTTTCACCCTGGGCTTTTCCGACGAGACTGCGGAAGAAGTCAAACAGGTCGTCATCGAAGTAGACAGCATTAGTTTCCGCCGCAGTAATGCTGCGGATGTTGTTGTGGATACTTTCACCATTTCCGAACTGGCACTGGTGGACGCTGCCAGTTTTCAAATGGACTTGCTCAATTATGGCGGACGAAATCAGTTGCTGGTGATTGAGAACCTGGAGTTGGAGGCCGCCACGTACAGCAGCGTACTGGTCACCCTGCTGGACGGCGATGTCAATCTCTCCTATGTGCAGGAATCGGACGACACCCTGAAACAACTCCAGCAACCCCAGGGTGGTTTGTCACTGCCGGGTTTTACCCTGTCATCCGGAGAGCAGGACTACACGGTAGAGTTTGGCCTGGCTCAATCATTGCAATTCCAGCCTGGTTCAGATGATTATCTGCTGTCCACCGATGGCATCCGCGTGGAAAATAGCAGTACAGCGGCAAGCCTGTCGGGCCGGGTCGCTGCCAGCCTGTTTGATTCGGTGTCACCCTGCGACGCTAAAACTGATCCGGAGGCGGGGAATCGAATTTATCTATACCAGGGCACGGGCTTGACGGATGTACAACTGGCGGATGTTTTTACTACCGCCAGTAGCAGCACGGTGCCGGGTAACGCCCAGGCACCGTTTGCGGTCGCCACACTTTTCGAGGAAACAACAACGGGCTCCTGGCAGTATGTCTTCGGCTATCTGCCCGCGGGCGCATACACGCTGGCCTTCTCCTGTGATGCAGCCGGTGATGACCCGGTGGACTTCGATGACATAAGCGTGCCCCTGGCGGACACGCAGAGCTATGAAGTCGACCTGGTGGAGGGTACGGCGGATACCTGTGACCTGGATGAGGCCGCCAGCTGCTCATAGGCTCCCTGGGCTGAGAACGCGGCGAAAAATGCCTCCACATCCCGCCTTCGGCCACTGTAGGGAATCTGTTTGTCTTTCAGTGCCTGCCTGAGGGATATCTCTCCATTGCTGATGGCGATGGCGAGATCACTGCTCAATGAAAGCCTGGCGACGGGTTTTTCGCTGGAGTCCGCCAGCTCCCTTAACTGGTTGCCGATGGCAGCAAGGTGGAAGGTCTCGCCGTCCAACTCCAGCTGATAGCTGCCAGACCACTGTCTGGCTGCCCCGGGATTAAAGTAGGCCCGTAAAGGCAAAATATCCCACTCCCGGCGGCGCTGGAAATTCCCGTCGCGGTCCTGCGGGAACTGCATGCCCCAGCGAATCAGGCAGTGAACGACCTCTTCCAGCTTTTGTCCCTGTGCGCTGAGCTGGTAATTTGCATGACCGCCCTCCGGTGCCAGCTTCTCAACCAGCCCATCGTCCTGCAATCGCTGCAGGCGCGTGGTGAGCAGGTTGGTGCCTATGCCATTCAGATTGGCGAGCAACTCGCCGAATCGCCGGGGCCTGATCAGCAGTTCGCGCACGATCAGCAGGGTCCAGCGCTCACCGATCCGATCCATGGCGATAGCCAGGGCACAGTTTTGCCGATAGCTGCGTTTTCGTGTCATGACAGTGGCTCCCGTTTTCTGCAGTTTAGCACTTGCTATAGCTTTTTAAAGTACTATACTATTTTAAAGTAAAAGATGTGGAAACACCAAAGGAGTTTGCCATGCACAGTGTTACCCAAACCCGAAACCCCCTGTTCTTTACAGCGATCACTATCAATGCCGTTTTTTCAATCCTCTGCGGCCTGGTGATGGCCGCGACGCCGGCCGCGGTTGCCGGGTGGTTGGGGATTACGCGCACCGCTGATGTTGTAGCTATAGGCTTGTTCCTGCTTGGATTCGCGGGGTTCCTGCTGTGGGTTCGTTGGCGGGGTAGCATTGCTGCACCGCTAGCCTGGGGCATCGTGCTGGGTGACCTGGGCTGGGTGGTTTTTTCGGCGATGTTGCTGGGAGGCTTCTCGCAGCACTTCAGCGGACCCGGCCTGTGGTTGATTGTTGACGTGGCATTGTTGGTGGGCCTGTTCGCGGGCTTGCAGGCCAGGGGGCTGCTAAGACCTCGTGGGGAATTGCAGCCAGGCTGATCTACAGGGCGGGAATTGTAGGGTCGAATTCAGAATTGTGGGGTCGAATTCAGAATTGTAGGGTCGAATTCATTCGACCGGTGTTGATAATGTGAGAGGGCTGGCCGAATGAATTCGGCGGGGCCGCCTTCGGCCCTACAGGGGGCGGGTTTCATCCGTGGGCTACACTGAAACCAGACCTGTGAAAAAGGCTCGGTTTATAGTGACCCTCAAACAAGCGCTGCTGATCTATGATGGCGATTGCGATTTCTGCATCTATTGTGTGGATTACGCCAGGGCGGCCACAGGCGATGCTGTCGATTACCAGCCATACCAGGCAGTGCAACAACAGTTCCCCGATATCAATGAGGCCAGCTTCCAGGGCGCCATCCAGTTGGTGCATACCGACGGCCATGTCACCAGCGGCGCTCGCGCCGCCTTCGAGGTGCTGGAACTGGGCGGTCGCAGTCGGTTCTGGGCCGCCGGTTATCGCCGTGTGCCCCTGCTTGGCAAGATCAGCGAAGGCATCTATACATTCGTTGCGGCCAACCGGCGGGGATGCTACCGCCTCAGTAAAGCATTGTTCGGACCCGACCCGCGCCCCCAGTCCCTGTCTCTGACGGTCTGGATCTACCTGCGATTACTGGCGCTGGTGTACCTGGCGGCGTTTGCCTCCTTCACGGCGCAGGCGCCCGGCTTGATTGGACCCGAGGGAATCGTACCTGTGGGCGACTATTTTGCCGCGGTGGATGGCAGCTATGGCCCGGAGAAATACTGGTTTTTGCTGTCTCTGTTCTGGCTCCACAGTTCCGCAACCACCATTGCGGTGGTTGCCTGGCTCGGGGTGGCATTGTCTGTGCTGCTGTTCGTGAATGTACGTCCGCTGCTGTGCCTGGTCGGCCTGTACCTGCTCCATCTCACCCTGTACACCGGTGGCCAGGTTTTCATGACCTTCCAGTGGGACAACCTGCTGTTGGAATGCGGGTTTCTGGCGATATTCCTGCAACACAGTCCCAGGTTGTTTGTGTGGCTGCACCGTTGGTTGCTGTTTCGCTTAATGTTGCAGTCCGGCATCGTCAAATGGATGAGCGGCGATGAAAGCTGGCACGACCTGTCCGCCCTGGTTTTCCACTTTGAGACCCAGCCCCTGCCGACCGCGCTGGCCTGGTACGCGGATAAATTGCCCGACCTGATGC
>JAPUKZ010000232.1 GCA_027295405.1 Gammaproteobacteria bacterium | reverse complement strand
GATTGCATATGCGCAACCATGCGTGCCACCAGCAGCGGTCGCACCGCATCGGGAATGTTGTGCCCCATGCCGGGATAGATCACCAGCTCAGCACCCTGAATAGTCGCGGCAGTGTGTTTGCCGTGCTCGGGCGGTAGCAAGGTATCTTCCTCACCATGGATACCAGGCTGCGGCTGCGCTCGGGATAGCGGGCGGCCATGCGTTGCGCAATCATCCCGCCCAGGGACGCACCGATAATATGTGCGTCGGAAATCGACAGCTCGTCGAGTAAACCCACCGCATCCGCCACCATGTCGCTGAGCGTATAGGCGGTAGTCACCGAAAGACCGAAGTAGTTCTTGGTCAGGTTCCACCACAGTACGGGTTGGCCAAATTCGTCGAAACACTGCGTACCCCCGGTATCGCGGTTGTCAAAAAGAACCACGCGGTAACCTGCATCAACCAGTGAGGTTACCATGTCATCGCCCCACACCAGGTGGGAAGCGCCCAGGCCCATAATCATCAACACCGGCGGGTTTTTCTCCTCCCCCACAATGCGGTAGTTCAGGTAGATACCGTTGATCCGGCTTACCGTTTCCGGCTGACTGTCGAGAAACTCATGGGAAAATTCCGCGCGGCCGGGCAGTGCCAGCGTGAGCAGTGCGCTTGCGGCGATCAAGACCAGTGTGTGCTTGATGATTGTTCGAATCATTGGGGCTCCTTTTCAAAAGAAGGGTAGGGTACTGCGACAGTTTGCTGCTATTCTTTTCTTCAGTGATCCATCTAATGACCCGGGGTTCGTTAGAGCTTGAATAACAGGAGATGACATGAAAGTCTATTTCTCACACGGCAAGGAAAGCGGCCCCTGGGGTAGCAAGATTCGAGCGCTGGCTGACGTGGCCCGAGATCTCGGCTGTGCCGTCGCCAGCGTTGACTACACTCAAGAACCGGATCCGGATCAGCGGGTCAAGCAACTGCTGGAACTGCTCAAGAGGGAGAGAGATGACTATGTGCTGGTCGGCTCCAGTATGGGTGGCTATGTCTCACTGATAGCAGCGGCGATGGCGCCGGCGAAGGGGGTATTTCTATTGGCTCCCGCTCTCTACCTGCCCGGTTACATGCGACAGGATTATCCAACGGAAACTGATCGCATCGAGATAGTTCATGGCTGGTCTGATTCTGTGATTCCGCCGGAGAACTCCATCAAATTCGCCCGGCATGCGGATTGCACGCTGCACCTCCTCAGGGGAGGGCACCGCTTGAAGAGTTCCCTGGGGGAGGTGGGGGCGATATTCAGCAGGTTCCTGGCGAGTGTGGCTGTCTTTCGGTGAATCGGGAGAGATAAAGCGGTCAGACGGTCCGCCGCTGCGGCCCTTATACGTTACTTGCCCGGACAAGGCCTGGCCGGGCCCTGGGTCTGGGGTATGTCTGCCAGCGTGTCGTGATCAGCAACCGGGTCGCTGTATTCATTCGACCACTCACACTCCCAGAAGTAACTACGGCGGAAATAGGGCTCCCAGGCTGCTGTGCGACGTTGCAAAAGCGGCACCATGTACAGCCGTGCGAACGCCTCTATTTCTTGCGAATAGCGTAAAGGGCCTGCGTCGAAAGGATCCATTCCCATCGCCACTACAATCCTGGCGACGATTTCCTTGGCCTGTGGATCATCGGCCGCTATCGGCACGCTGACCGGTCCCCCGACTACGGTGGGATCGTCAACGACGTAACTGGCCTGTACCGCGAACGCCTTCACCACGCGAGCGTCGGGATTCCAGGCCTGAATCATCTCGGCGCGGGCAGTTCTGGCCATACCCTGGTCTAGCTTCCGATCTTCCTGTGCTAAGGTATGGCTTCCCATGCATCGCCGGAGTGTTCCCGCTTGAAAACCATATTAATAACAGGCACAACCAGTGGTATCGGGAAAGTTACCGCGCTTGAGCTGGCCCGACAGGGGCACGAGGTGGTAATGGCCAATCGCAACCGGGCCAGGACAGAGCAGCTTGCGCGGGAAATTATCGAGCAGACCGGTAACGACAAGGTGAGCCAGCTGGATCTCGACCTGGCCTCTCTGGCTTCGGTGCGCGCCTGCGCCGATGAATTTTTGCGGACCCACGGAAAACTGGACATTCTGCTCAACAATGCAGGCCTGATGAGTACGGAGGAAGTCATCACCGAGGACGGTTTCGAATTGCAGTTCGCGGTGAACAACCTCGCACCCTTCCTGCTGACCCTGCAACTGATGCCGGCACTTGAAGCGGCCGTGCCCTCGCAGGTTATTTTTGTTACATCCATGATGCACAAGTTCGGCAAACTGGATTTCGACAGCTTCCGCGGCTGGAAGAAATACAGCGGCGGCGCTTCCTACAACCAGTCAAAACTGGCGATGATGCTTAACGCCTCAGAACTTGCCGAGCGCGTGAGGGGCAAGCGTATTGCGGTGAATACCCTGCATCCCGGCGCCGTCAATACCGGCATTCTCGATAACTACTCAACGTTTGCCCAGTTTTTCCTGCGCCGCCTGTTTATTGTTCCGGAGAAGGGCGCACAAACCTCTCTCTACCTGGCCGCGCAGGATGCCAGAACCATGCCCACCGGGAAATATTTCGTGAATTCGAAAGTGGCGAAAGCAGGTAAGCATGTTGGCAATCGCAAGCTGCAAGAACAGCTCTGGGAGCTGTGTTGTGAGTACTGTGGTGTGGTGCCGGTAATCTAGGTCAACAGCGCGAGCCGTGGAGCCGCTGTAATTTCTTTATTGCGCAGACAAGAAGCGGTTGCACCGCCTACATTAGCCTCCGGGGGTCAGCCAGGCGTGCCTTATTGAGTTAACTGGTGCCAGTATGGCTGCACATTGGTCTGACTATCGAGCACGCTGGTAGCAAGTCGACTACGTTACCGCACCGGCCCTGATGTGGTCATCAATCTCCGCTTCAGACAGCCCCGCTTCCAGCAATACCTCCCGGGTATGCTCCCCCAGCATCGGCGCGTCGCCCTGGATGCTGGCGGGTGTTCCAGAGAAGCGCGCGGCTGGCCGGGGTTGCCTGACGCGGCCCAATCCCGGCTGGTCGCGCAACTCGATCAGCTCGTTGGCCACAATCTGTTCGTGGTCCAGCAGCTCCTTGCGCGACAGTACCGGTGCGCACGGCACGGCATGTTCATCCAGCACCTTGAGCCAGTGCGCCGTCGACTGGGTGGCAATAACCTCGGCCGTCAACTTCAGGCGCGCGGTGTTGTTGCGCACCCGGCCAGCGGGCGTATTGAAGCGCTCGTCTTGCAGCCACTCCTCGCGATCCAGTGCGCGGCACATCCCTTCCCATTCTACGTCGGAAACCGCCCCGGCTGTGATGTAACCGTCCGTGGTCTGGTAAATCAGGTCCGGGGCCAGCTGCGGCGGCAACTTGTCCTCATGGCCCACCACGGTGTAGCCCGCCATGCCCTCGGACCAGATGAGGGATAGGGTCGCGTCGATCATGGCCAGGGTGATGTGCTGGCCCTGGCCGGTTCGCTCTCGCGATAACAGGGCGGCGGTGATCGCCTGGGACGCGGTCAGCGCGGTGGTCATGTCGGGAATCACCGTGCGGATCATTTTCGGGCGACCGGTGTCGCGGTCGCGCTGGATGTCGGCCAGGCCGCAGAGCGATTGTATGACCGGGTCGTAGACGCGCTTGTGGGAGTAGGGGCCGGTCTCACCAAACCCCGAAATGGAGCAGTACACAATCTTCGGGTTGACCTCCTTAATGGCGTCGTAACCCACGCCCATCCGCTCGACGGCACCGGGGCGAAAATTCTGCACCATCACGTCGACATCCCGGGCCAGGCGTTTCAGCAGTGCCACCCCGTCCGGCTGCTTGAGATCGATGACAATCGACTTCTTGCCGCGATTGGCGGACAGGAAGGAAGGGCTCATCAAAGCTTTGCCCGACCCCATATGGCGCACGATGTCACCCGCCGCCGTTTCCACCTTGATGACCTCGGCGCCCTGGTCGGCCAGCCACATGGTAGCCAGCGGACCGGACAGCACGGCGGACAAATCCAGAATCCTGAATCCAGTAAGCGGGCCTGTCATATGCTTTTCCCAAATTATGTGACAGATGCGACTATGTCACCTGCTGCAGCCGCGATCAACCGGGACGAGCCAGGAAGCACCGTGGAAGGGGAGAACACATTGGAAGTCTGGGGCGTGGGAACCACCCGGACCCTGCGCGTGCACTGGATGCTGCACGAACTGGGAATCGATTACGAAACTCATCGCATCCAGTCCCGCACAGGGGAGACCCAGACTGCCGAGTATCTGGCGCTCAACCCCAAGGGCAAGATTCCCACCCTGGTCGACGGTGACCTGGTGCTGAGCGAGAGCGCGGCCATCATGCAACACCTGCGCCGCACCCGGCCGGTGCTGCCCTATGATGACTACCAGGCCTCCGACGCGGGGCGGGCGGCGTATGACGAGTGGCTGTCATTTATCCTGATGGAGTTGGACGCCACCTCGCTTTACGTGGTGCGCCGTCACAAGGATCTGCCCGCGATTTATGGCGAGGCGCCGAACGCCGTGGCGTCGTCATGCGAGTATTTCAGCAAGATGCTGCGTGCCGTAGAGGACCGGATCGCCGGGCGGGAGTACCTGTGGGGCAGCTGTTTCTCCGAACTGGACATCCACATGACCATTAGCCTGCTGTGGGCAGCGGTGGTTGGGATCGAGGTGCTGCCGTTGTTCGGGGATTACCAGGCCAGGATGACGGAGCGGCCAGCGTACCGCGCAGCGTACGACCACAACTTCCAGTAGAGGAGCCAGAGGTTGAGAACTATGCAAATTACCCCGGGCCTCGTCTCCAGGCCACTGCTGTTGGCCTGCTGCGTACTCCTGTTGGTTTCCTGCGCCGATAACAACAACGACATCGACCCGCCGCCGGTAGATCCGCCCGTCGAACCAACACCCACCGCATCAGCCCGCGAGGCCACCGAATCGTCTGACCTGCTACAGGGCCCGCTGGCGCGCAGCGCGGTCGGCGATTTTGTGCTGGAAAATGACCTGTTGCGGGTGATTATCCAGCGCCCGGGCCGACGCTGGTTTGGTATTGGAACCTACGGTGGCAATATCATCGATAGCAGCGCAAAGAAAGCGGATGGTTCCTTCTTCCCCGACCATCTGGAGGAGTTTGTAGTCGGTGTAAATATAGAAAACACACCCAATTACACCGATGTCAGTATTGTCAACGATGGCGGTGATGGTGAAGCTGCTGTTATCTGCGCCAGTGGTCCCGATGACCTGCTGGATTACATCAATGCCAGTTCCGCCATCCGTGGGCTGGGGTTTTCCTTTCCCGACAGTGCCGACGACCGCGATCTGCCCCTCGACATCGAAACCTGTTACAGCCTCGCCCCCGGCCAGCGCTATGTGACCATGGACACAAGCCTGCGCAATACCGGGGCGCAGGATTTGACGATCTACCAGGTTGAATACCTCAATGGTTCTGGCCAGGTGGAAGCGTTTCAACCGCTGGCGGGTTTTGGTGAACCACTGCTGACACCGGATTGTCCTGTAGAGCGCATGGTGGGCTGCTCCAGCGACGCAAGCGGCCAATGTGACCAGTGTAATTACCTGGCTTTCACCGGCGTAGACGGAGCCCTCGGGGTTTCGTATGGCCTTATTCACGAGGTACCGGGCACATCCAGTTTCTCCACCAGCGGCGTCAATGTGCTGGTGTTGGGTCGGTCGGTACTGAATTTTGTCCTGGGCCTGGCTCCCCCGAATTTTACGGTACCCGCAGAAGGCGAGCTCACCCTGCGGCGCTATTTCGCGGTCGGCGATGGCTCCGCGTCCAGTATTGGTGATATCCGCAATGACATTTTTGGTATTGAGACTGGAGAACTGAGCGGCCGGGTTACCAGTGCCGGCGCGCCACTGCAAGCGGCCCAGGTGGCGGTTTACCAGACCATCAATGCGCAAACCAATCCACCGTCGCTGTTTATGGCCGCTCACACGCGTACCGATAGTGAGGGTAACTACCGTATGACCCTGCCACCGGGAGACTATGAAGTACACGCCAATATGGAGGGCTACCTGTTCGACAACCAGGGTCCCGCACTGGCTGCCATCAGGGTGGGGGAGACAGTGAGCCAGGATTTCGAGTTGCCCGCGCCGGGGCAGCTGGAGGTTAGCGTCACTGACCAGGAGGGTCCGGTTCCCGCCAAACTGCAACTGGTGGGCTTCGACCCCAGCCCGCCGC
>JAPUKZ010000231.1 GCA_027295405.1 Gammaproteobacteria bacterium | reverse complement strand
AGTGCAAGGCCGGCCTGACCCGCTACGTACTCAGCCAATTGGGGATTGCTGGGTGTCTCGCCGCGACGGCTGCTATAGCGTTGGCGTAGTTCATCCAGGGTGGCAGGCTTGGCCACTATGCACAGGGCGCGCTCCGGGTTCTTTTTGAGAATGCGCCGTGCCCGCTCCACGCGGGGCCGACGCGGGTTTCCCCACAGCAAATCACGCCAGCGCGGTACCGAATCCTTGGCGTCAATGGAACTCAACCAGACCACGCGCAGTGGAACAATCAGGGTATCGGCTGAAATATCCAGGGAGCGCGCCAGGGTTTGCGTGGGAATTTTTTCTGGAGAGCGGGCAATCGGCACCACGACCTGCCCACTGGCTTGCACATAGTCCGCGGTCTCTGGCTGTGCTGCCAACCAGTCCCGCAGTAGAGACTCCTCTACCCGGTGTGAGGCATCCAGTATAAACAGCACCTTATCCGGTGATTGCGTCAACCAGGGTGCATTGCTCATTTAGCCAGCCCTTTGGGTTTCGCCTTGGGTCTGGCCTTGGGTTTTGCTTTGGCCTTGGGCTTTGCCTTGGCTTTGGCTTTGGCCTTGGCCTTGGGCTTGGGCTTTGCCTTGGCCCTGGCTTTCTCCCCAACGCCGTCTGCAGACTGCCCCAGCGTATCGAGAAACAGCTGCCGGACCTCGGCAACATGCTCATTAATCGTAGCGACAGTCCAATCGCTGGTGTCCACCGGCGCCAATACGTCGACTTCCACGGTCGCCGGGCGGTAGATAAAGTCACCCTTGGGCGCCACATCCAGGGCATTGTGTATAACGATAGGGATAATGGGCACGCCCGCCTGCATGGCCAGGTGAAATGCCCCTTTCTTGAAGGGTGCAAGCCTGGGCGACACCGTTCGCGTGCCCTCAGGCGCCAGTATCACGCTCTTGCCCTCTACCCGCATGGCATCGACCAGTGGCTGCATGGCTTCAATGGCGCTGGCGGCATTTTCCCGATCAATCAACACGGCGCCACCAAATTCCAGCACCTGGCCTATTATCGGCATTTTCTTGATTTCCTTCTTCCCCACCCCCGCAATATCGCGCCTTAGCAGACTGGTCATAATCACCACATCCGCTTTACTCTGGTGATTGAAGACAAACACCGCCGGGCGCTGCACCCACAGATTTTCCTCACCCCTGATATCCAGCTTGAGCCCTATCAGCGCGCTGGCGGTGTCGGCAAATAATGAGGTGGAAAAATTCTGTGCGCGGCGGCGAGAACCGGTCAGCGCCCATATCGGCAAACCAGCCGCAAAGGATGTCACCAGGCTGCCGGTTGCGGCGATGGAGCGGGTCCAATCCATAATCCCGGGTCGTCCCCGGCTGGCGAAGGTGCGTATCGGCCACCCGCGCCGCTCCGCGATCGCGGTCAGTTTGCGGTTGGGGTTGAGTGGTCGGGGTTTACCGACCCGTTCGAGCAATTCGATATCGTCGTCACTGTCGGAGTAGAAAAAACTCTGGTCGAGATCAATACTGTGATCCGCGGCGAGGCTCTCCGCCGCCGCAACCTTGCCGGGGCCGAAACAGGTCGGCCGCTCAACGCCACCGGTGAACAGGCCGTCTTTTACTTCCAGGTGCGTGCACATCACGTGTTCAATATCGAGATCACGCGCTGCCGGCTCCACCTGGTAGGGAGTAGCGGAGGATATAACGGCAACCGTATGCCCCTTGGCAAGATGCGCTTTAATCAAGGCCCGCGATTCGGGGTAGATCAATTTGGCGAGGTGCTTTACATACAATTCTTCGCCGAACTCTATATAGCTTTTCTCACTGACGCCGCGCATGAACTGGGAAGTCGCGACCATCATGGCGGAAAAGCCCATGTTGCCCATGCCAAAGCTGGTCATGGCCGCCGCCAACTCCATAAATTCTCGCGGCGCCAGGTCCCCCCGTTTTATCTGCTCCCGAATAAAGGCGACGGCGGAATAGCCATAAATCACCGTGCCATCAAAATCGAAGAACGCGCCAATTTCAGGGCCATCCGGCGCACGCTCAACTTCCGCAACCACGTTTCTATGTAGTGCCATATCAAATCTCTCTACAGCTTTCTATGAGTTTAGTTCAGGCCACAGATCTGACCAGCAACTTATCCAGCATGCGACCAAAGGCAGCGGCATCCTGCGCCCCTTGTACCATGTACTGCCGATTCACCACAAAGCAGGGAACGGCGTGTATACCCTCTTCCAGCCAGTGCCGCTGTTGGGCTCGCACCTCACCCGCATAACGTTCGCTTTCGAGCACCTCGGCGGCCTCATCAAAGATCAGCCCGACTGCGACTGCACAGGCCTGTAGCACACCGCTATCGTTGACATCTTGCTGTTGGGTGAAAAAGGCGTCAAATAATGACAACTGCAACTCGGTCTGGCAGCCCTTTTCCCCGGCCCAGTGCAATAACTGGTGAGCGCGGAAAGTATTCACCATGCGCGTCTGCTCGCTGTAGTTAAAGCGAAAGCCCAGTGAGTCGCCAATTTCCTCCAGCCGGGAGCGGGCCGATCGACTCTGCTCGCTACTGGCTCCATATTTTTGCGCCATGTGCTCGCGCAGGTCCTGTCCCTGGGCCGGCATATCCGGGTTTAACTCAAACGGGTGCCAGTGGAGTTCAAGCTCAATTTGCCCCGCCCGCTGCGCCAGCGCTTGCGACAGCTGTAAATAACCGATGACGCACCAGGGGCAGACAACGTCGGAGACCAGGTCGACCCGCAGGGGCATGGGTTTGTTGTTGGATGACAAAATCAGACTCCCGCTGGCCAGTGTTCCTCACCCGGATAATACGCAACATTGTCATCCATAACCTACAACTTGTTGCAGCACAGGGTATGATTGTATCTACCTACAAACACCAGTAATAACACCGTCAATGCCACTTATCGCAGATTTCAGCCAACAACTGGCGCCCCTGATCCCCGCCGTCGGCACAGAAGAATTTCCAGGGCGCCTTATCGACCTGTTCAAGGTCCTGCTGCCAGTGAGTGATGCGACCATAATTCGCTATCCCGATACCGCCCTGCCCATCATTGAGTACTTCGAACCCGGCGAAGATGGCAGTTCCCACCTGGATTTGTTCGAGCGGGGAGCGTTTCTGTTAGACCCTTATTACCAGGCGGCGACCCGGCACAGGACATTCGGATTCTTCCAGTTACGCGACCTGGTGCCCGAGGGTTTTCTCGACAGTGAATACTACAAGACCTTCTACCATCACACTGATTACGAGGACGAATGCGGCTATCTGGTAGCGATGGGAGGCGATGGTTTTGTGAACATCTCCCTGGCCCGGGCTCGCGATCGATCGCCTTTTGGCAAGAGGCATCTGCAGTTGCTGGAAGATATCACCCCGGTGGTAAGCCAGCTCTGCCGACAGCACTGGGATCACCCTGGCAACACAGGCCTGGCCACGCAAAATCTGCGCGGCCAGCTAAGCGCCGCCCTGGAATCCTTCGGCAGCAGCCAGTTAACCGAACGGGAAACCCAGGTCATCAACCGGGTGCTGCACGGGTACAGCACCAAAACCGTTGCCGACAAACTGAGCATATCCATGGAGACAGTCAAACTGCATCGCAAGCACGCCTATGCCAAGCTGGGTATAGGCTCGCAGGCAGAGTTGTTCTACCTGTTCCTGGATTCTCTCAGGAGCGCCAAAGATTACGTGGGGGGTGATACCCTGGAAGCCTACCTGCAACCCCGC
>JAPUKZ010000230.1 GCA_027295405.1 Gammaproteobacteria bacterium | reverse complement strand
CAGTTTGAACTGCGGAAACTGGGACAGAAATGTTTTTAATGGTTTCTCAATCGCACTCATGGTCGCATTCTAACCCGCTGACATAAGCTATCCCTATCAAAAACTCTGTACATATTGATTTTCTAGACTATTCTGGCGGCCGGCCGCTAGCGTTACAGGCAGGACAACTGTACTCATGCCTCTGCTGTTACCACGCGCCTTGATACCCTGATCGACGTCCTCCGCCGCTGGGCTTCGTTGCACCTCGAAATACTAAAAACAGGGGACGTAGCACGGTTTTCCAATGTAAACCTTGCTACGTCCCCTATTTCTGAGCAAACCGAAGCCCCCCTGTTTCTATAGTGCGAGCTGTTTTTTAACGCGGGCAAAGGCGTTAAGCGCCAACTCCAGATCATCTCGCGTCAGGGCCGCGGAGATCTGGGTGCGTATACGGGCCATGCCATTGGGTACCACCGGATAGGAGAAGGCCACCACATAAACCCCCAGTTGCAGCATGGCATCGGCGAACTGTCCCGCCAGCGCGGCGTCATGCAACATGACCGGCACGATGGGGTGTTCCCCCGGCAGTATTTCAAAGCCGTTTTCTTGCATGCCGGCGCGGAAGAAGTGGGTATTCTCGCGCAACTGATCTCGCAGGGCATTGGACCCGGACACCAGCTCCAACGCTTTCAGGGCACCGGCAACCACCGGTGGTGCCACCGTGTTGGAAAACAGGTAGGGCCGGGAACGCTGGCGCAACAACTCGACGATTTCCTTGCGCGCGGCGGTGTAGCCACCACTGGCGCCGCCCAGGGCCTTGCCCAGGGTACCAGTAATGATATCGACCCGGTCCATACAGGCACGAAATTCGTGGGTACCTTTACCTCCGGCACCGACAAAACCCGTCGCGTGGGCATCGTCGAAGTGCACCAGGGAGTTGTATTCTTCCGCCAGCTCACAAATTTCATCCAGGCGGGCGATGTAACCATCCATGGAGAACACACCGTCGGTGGTAATCAACTTAAAGCGGGCGCCGCTGGCATCCGCCGCCTTGAGCTGTTCCTCCAGGTCCGCCATATCACTGTTGCGGTAGCGATAGCGGCTGGCTTTGCTCAAGCGAACCCCGTCAATGATGCTGGCGTGATTCAGCTCGTCGGAAATAACCGCGTCTTGTGCTCCCAGCAGGGTTTCAAACAGGCCGCCGTTGGCATCAAAACAGGAGGGATAGAGAATGGTGTCCTCGGTACCCAGGAACTCACTGAGCTTGTCTTCCAACTGCTTGTGCAAAGTCTGGGTGCCACAGATAAAGCGTACCGAGGCCATGCCATAACCCCATTCCCGCAAACCGGCCTGCGCGGCGGCATTGACCTCCGGGTGCTGGGCCAGGCCCAGATAGTTATTGCTGCAGAGATTGAGCACCTCACCCCCGCTACTGACGCCCACGTGTGTAGCCTGTGGGGTGGTGATCAAACGCTCGCGTTTGAACAGGCCGGCTGACTCTATCGCTGCCAACTCGCTGCTCAAGTGTTCCTGTAATTGACCGTACACGGCGACTCCCCCTACTCCCAGTGCAATATGACTTTGCTGGCTTCACCCGTATTCATGACGTCGAAGCCCTGTTGAAATTCAGTGTAATGCAGTCGGTGGGTAATGACCGGCAGAATATCCAGCCCGGATTCGATCATCACCGACATCTTGTACCAGGTTTCATACATCTCCCGCCCATAGATCCCTTTCAGCGTGAGCATGTTGAAGATCACGGTACTCCAGTCGATGGCCAGTTCTTCCCCGGGGATGCCGAGAATCGCGATTTTGCCACCGTGGCACATATTGTCCAGCAGGTCCTTGAAGGCAGAGGGGTTGCCGGACATTTCCAGTCCCACATCAAAGCCCTCGGTCATGCCCAAAGCCTGCTGTACATCGCCCAGGTTTTCGCAGGTAACATCCACCGTGCAGGTGGCGCCCAGGGTTTTGGCCAGTGCCAGCCGGGCGGGATTGATGTCGGTTATCACCACGTGGCGGGCACCCGCATGTCGACACACGGCGGCTGCCATGGCGCCGATGGGACCGGCACCGGTGATCAATACGTCTTCGCCCAGCAAGTCGAACTGCAGCGCGGTGTGCACGGCATTACCCAGGGGATCAAACAGCGCCGCCACATCCAGGTCGATACCGGGACGATGCTCCCACACGTTGGACATGGGCAGTACCAGGTATTCCGCGAACGCGCCCGGGCGATCAACCCCCACGCCGCTGGTTTGCGCACACAGGTGGCGGCGGCCCGCCATGCAGTTGCGGCAGCGACCGCATACCACGTGACCCTCACCGGAGACGATCTGGCCGGCTCGGAAGTCGTTGACGTAGGAGCCCACCTCGACAATCTCACCAACAAACTCGTGCCCCACCACCATCGGTGTGGGAATGGTTTTTTGCGCCCAGGCGTCCCAGTTGTAGATATGCAAGTCGGTCCCGCAGATAGCGGTACGCTTTATCTTGATCAACACATCATTGATGCCGACTTCAGGCTCCGGGACCTGTTCCAGCCACAATCCCGGCGCGGGTTCTTTTTTCACCAGTGCTTTCATCACTCCACCTGCTGCAGTGCTGTTTACGTCCGGCAGAGCCCGCCAAACGATTGCATGAGTCACAATCCTAGTGGAAATTTCCACAAGGGAGTTTAATATACAAGAAATATTTCCAACATCTTAGAATCAATAATTCCTAGATGCAAGAATACTTTCCTTTATATAGGAATTTTGCTGATGATAGCCGACAATCCCCGGGCTGGTACCCCTGATGACCCCGCCAGCCAGGTACTATGCAGTCGGGTGACGGAGCTGCGCAAAAAACACAAATTGACCCTGGACCAACTGGCCGCCGCCTCTGGCGTCAGTCGCTCCATGCTGAGCCAGATTGAGCGCGGCCGAGCCAACCCCACCCTGGCGGTGACTTTTCGCATCGCCCAGGCTTTCGGCATCAGCATCGGTGAACTGGTGGACCAACCCTGGGCTTCATCCACCATAGAAGTCGTCCACGGCGACGACCCCAGTAATCTGTTCCGCGCCGATGCCGAGTGCCAGATTCGCACCCTGTCACCATTGCATATGGAAAAAAACATCGAGTTTTACGAGCTACGCATAGCTGTCGGAGCCAGTCTCGCCAGTGCCCCCCACTACGAAGGCACCAAAGAATTGCTGACAGTGACCCGCGGCAGCGCCCGCGTCATTTCAGGCGACAGTGATTGCCAGCTGGGCGAGGGAGACTCAGCCCATTATCGCGGCGACCTGGCCCATAGCATCGAAAACCGTGGTGAGGGGGAGATGCTCTGCTATCTGGTGGTCACCAGCCAGTGAGCCCACCATCCGCTACCGACCTCCTATACTTGCACCAGGAGCGCACAGCATCATGAAACTGCATATCATCACCACCGGCGGCACCATCGACAAGATCTACTTTGATGCCAAGAGTGATTACCAGGTAGGCGACCCTGTAATCGGCGAACTGCTACAGCGGATGAACGCCCGTTTCGAATTCAGCGTCGAATCAGTACTGCGCAAGGACAGCCTGGACCTGACCGACGCCGACCGGCAACTGATCCGCAAGCACACAGAGGCCACAGACGCGGACTGTGTGCTGGTCACCCACGGCACCGACGGCATGGTGGAAACCGCGAGTTGGCTAAGCGATATTGCCGACAAGCGCATTGTGCTGACCGGCGCCCTACAACCGGCCGCCTTTTACCAGACCGACGCCATCTTCAATATCGGTTGCGCCATCGGCGCAGTGCAAAGCAAGCCGCCAGGGGTTTACATCGCCATGAACGGGCAGGTGTTTGATGGTGACAAGGTGATAAAGAACCGGGAACAGAATTGCTTCGAAGCGCTGCCCTGATCGTCAGGTGGCTACGCCAACAGGGCCGAGTCCAGCCACAACTGTCTGGTTCTGTGCTGCATAGCGCCATGAATGTTGGGGGGGCAGAACGGGACTGCAAGCTCTCAGCGCCGAATAAATACTTCGATGACGGGCGCATCAACTTCCAGGACTTACCCGTATAGCAGGAAGCCGGGTGTTTGCCGATCAGGCGCCCGGCTTGTGCTCATATTTTCCTTTGCCTCAATTTGCCCCGCCGGTGTCTTTCTGAAGTGACTCAAGCACGCGGTCCAGGTTGAAACTGCCTGGCTTTTGGCGTGGGGGGTATTCCTTAAAGGTGCCAATAAACTGACCCACAAAGGCCGCTGCGGGCGTGAGCAGAAATAACCGCTCAAAGCGCCATTTTTCATAAGCACCGGACTCCCAATCGGCACGCTCGAAAGGATCGCGGAGTAGATTGAACAACTTCGGAAAGCGCAGCGTCACATACGGCTCCTGCCAGACTTCGATACCGTGGCCACGCTGCTCGGTAAACATCAATTTCCATTGGCCATATCGCAACGCCGAAAGTTGGCCGTCGTCGGTGAAATAGAACATCTCCTTGCGCGGACCTTCTTCTTCCTGCCCCGTGAAGTACGGCAACATATTATAGCCGTCGAGGTGGACCTTAAATTTTTTTCCGCCGGCATTATGACCTTTGAGTAGCTTACCCTTGATGTCTGATTCGCCGGCTGCAGCGAGCAGCGTCGGCATCCAGTCTTCCATCGAGATGATTTGGTTGGAAACCTGGTGGGGTTTGATCTTGCCCGGCCATTTCACCATCATCGGAACACGAAAACCGCCTTCCCAGGTGGTGTTCTTCTCACCACGGAAAGGTGTCGTGCCGCCATCAGGCCAGGTGAAGGTCTCGGCGCCATTGTCGGTGGAATACATGACGATGGTGTTGTCTGCGATGCCCAGTTCATCCAGCTTAGCCAGCAGTTCGCCAACCATGCCGTCGTGCTCGACCATGCCG
>JAPUKZ010000023.1 GCA_027295405.1 Gammaproteobacteria bacterium | reverse complement strand
CCGGCGCGCGGCTGATTCCGCATTGACCATTGCCGCAACCCGGGTTGCCGGGTCCTGCGCCTGATCAGCAGTAGCAATGTGGAGCAGCGCCGTGGAGCGATAGACTTCCACCGTGTAGAAGTGCTGACCTGAGTCATCTGCCATCATCTCGCCAAGTTGCGCGTAGCCGAATCCTTCTTCAAGCCTACCTGCCGTCGCGCACATCTCCGCCAACACGGCCATGCAACCGGGTGCGCCGGCGCCCACGCCGATCCCGGCGAGTTCGTTGACGCCTGCAATCGCCTGATCCAGGCCTTGCGGATCACCCAGGGCGGCGCTGGCCCAGCCACCGGTCCACTTCGACAGTCCGGCCAGGGGCAGGTAATGCTGTTCCTGGGCGATCGAGTGGGCAATATCCGCAAGACGAACATCTGTCACAGCTGGCCATGGTGGTAACCGAAGCATTCGACGCCAGCCTTGCCACTGCGGCAGATGCCTTGGTTATGCAGGATCTCGAGGAGCTCGAGGGCGTCTGGAAAGCCACCGACGACAAGAGCGATAAGATGCGAAAAATCCGGCAGCGCTTTCTCAAAGGCGAAACCGAGCTCTCCGACAACGAGCGGCTGGACCTTATGTCACTGACGACGGGCCTGGAGCGAGCTAGCTGGGTACTCCATGGATTTCTCGAAGATTTGATAGACGCAAACAATCCTGAAAGCACAAGTTGGGCGGTACCTGAGACCAGCACAGCAGAATCCAGCGCGGGATGAACAGTGCAACGCTTGCACGGGACAGGGTAAACGCGATTGCTCGTGTATCCGTTTACCTCTGGTTTCAGGGCTTACTCAGCGAACACCCTGGCGTAAACCTGTTCGACACCCGGCCGCAGTTCCTCCACCTCGTCACTCGGCACCAGGTGATCGTCATGCTGCAGATCCAGAACATGCAGCTTTTCCCGGTATTTCATGTAGGCTCGCTGTAGTGCCCGGTATTCATCCATGGTCACAAATCCCGTTGAAACAAGACTGTGCAACAGGGACATGGTTTCCACGTCTTCCGTGAGCTCCGGTTGTTCAGCAGCGAGGTGCAGCACGCCGCAGGTCACGATCGAGTGTATATCGCCCAGTCCACCGCTGCCGTAATCCAGGGAAAATAGCGATGTATGGTCCGACCACGACACGCCCTCACGGGCCGCCTGCAGCGCCCCGACAAATTGTCTGATAGAACAGCCCGAACTCAGCAATCGCTGGCGATAATCAGCAAATTCGGCCGCCAAACGGGTATCGCCAAACAGGTAGCGCGCCTGCACATAGCGGGCTCTCTCCAGGTCAGTGAGCTCTCTGTTCTGATACCCCGGCATATCGCTGATGACCAGGGCGTGGCCGCGTTCACTGTCTCCATGGGTGTAAAGCTGGAAAATCGAACCGGAAACCATTCGCGAGGTCAGTAGCAGGTGCAGTCGCGCAGCAACTGCCTTGCAAAAACTGGCGACTCCACCGGATACCCGTATCAAACTCGCTTCTACAGCCTGCTCACCCCGCCACACCAGTTCAACATGGAGGGCGCTGTCATAACTCAACTCCCTGGATCCCAATCCGCCCAGGGCGATCACACCAAGCCCTGACAATTCCCCGGCCTCATCCGGCGACAGGTTTTTTTTGCCGCTGATCGCACGCCAGGCCAGCCTTGTCGCCGCCTCCAAAACCACCTCGGCGATGTCACTCAGGTAGTCACTGACCGTGATCAGGGGGACACTTCCAGTGATATCAGCCGCCGCCACCCGCAGCACATAGACCTGCTGGAAGTGGCGCAGCTCCAGGATTTGGGCCTCGATATCGTTAATATCGACAGCGCTCAGTTTCTGCTGGAGCTCTGACGCCAACTCGGACTTGATCAGCGGTTCGTACAGCTTGTTCGGGTTCAGCAGTTCATCCAGCAGCAGCGGATCCTGCGATATATAATCGACGATCCAGGGACTGCGAGCCGCCAGTTGCAGCAGTTCGGTTAGTGCCAGGGGATGTTCCAGCAGCAATGACAAGTACATGCTGCGTTGCGCCACGCGGCTGAAAAACCGGGTGACACGCGCCAGTGTCTGCGCGGGTGCCGGTGTGTCGACTGCGGCGCTGATCGTCAAGGGCATCAGCTGATTGATTGCCTTGCTGCCCTTTTCTCCCAGCCGCTCCAGCACGGCACTAGACCGGAACGTCGCTATGACATCACCGGCCTGTTCGCCATCGGGGTATCCCAACCCGGCAAGTTCACGCAAAACGACAGCCCGCTGGTCCGCTCCCGCCGCCCAGGCAGCCTCTGCCTGCGATGGCAGTTCCTGCAACTGCGGCGCACTGAAAACCTGTTCAAAAATCCCCTGTACCGTTTCCCGGGTGGCAGTGAGCTGCTGTGCCAGCGCATTCCAGTCTGCAAAGTCCAGGGAGAAGGCAAGGCGCTGCAGGTCAGTATCCGCCGTGGGCAGGTCGTTGGTCTGCTTGTCTTCGTACTGCTGCAGGCGGTGCTCTACTACCCGTAAGAATCTGTAAGCGGTAAGCAGCTCCTCCACACTCCTGGCCGGTAGCACTTCATCCTCCGCGAGCCGGCCCAGAATGTGCTGTAACCTCCTGTCTTGCAGGCCGGTATCGCGCCCGCCGCGGATCAACTGAAACACCTGGGTAATGAACTCGATGTCACGTATACCGCCGGGGCCCAGCTTGATATTGTCCATTTTATTGCGTTGTTTCTGCTGGTCGACGATCTGTTGCTTGAGTTCCCGCAGCTCCGCGAACACGCCGTAGTCCAGGTAGGAGCGGTAGACAAATGGCCGCAGCCTGGCCTGAAGTTCCCGCGCGCGGCGCATATCACCGGCAATGCCCCGGGCCTTGACCATGGAGTAGCGCTCCCACTCCCTGCCGTGCTCCCGGTAATACTTCTCCATAGCATCGAAGGTCATGACCAGGGTGCCGCTATCTCCCCAGGGGCGCAGCCGCATATCGACGCGGAACACAAAGCCGTCCTGGGTCACATTATCCAAGGCCTGGATCAGCTTTCTGCCAACACGGATAAAAAATTCCGAATAGCTGGTGCCTTTGCGATCGTCGAAATATCCTTCTTCCGGGATGGCGAAAATCAGGTCGATATCGGAGGAGTAATTCAGCTCCCAGGCGCCGAGCTTACCCATTCCCAAGACCACCATTTGCAGTGGCTGACCATCCTTGCCAAGGGGCGGTCCGTTGCGCTCACAAGCCTGCGTATAGGCGAAGTCCAGCGCGAACTGCACGCTTGTTTCCGCCAACAGGGAGACATCCATCAGGGTCTCGCTCAACTCCGACCAACCCGCGATATCCCGCCAGGCGATGCGCACCATCTCCCGCCGCCTGAAGAGGCGCAGTACCCGGTGAAGATCCGCTTCGCTCTGCGGCCCTGCGGCTTGCAGTCGCTCCAGGTAGCTGGCGCTGACAGTCGCGGAGCGCAGATCTCCGGAGCGGACCAAATCCCCCAGCAGGGTGGGCTCACGCGTACAGGCGTCCATGATAAAGCGACTACTGGTCCAGACCTTTACCAGTGATTCCAGCACCCCCTCTTTCCGTAAGAGCTGGAGCTCCTCCTCCGGTGCCACTCTGGTAAAGTCCTCCCAGGCAGCCTCAAGATCGGCCTGGAATTGTCCGGGAACGGAATCCAGGTACTGATTTATCATTTTCAGCGAATACTATCCGTTGTACTGCAGGGTAATCATGGTGATATCGTCGGCCTGCTCCGCTCCCAGGGCGAATTCATCTACCGAGCCGCGCACGGTCTTCAATACAGAATCCGCACTGATCTCGCTGATCTCCTGCATTGTTTGCAGCAGGCGCGTGTCTGAATAGAGATTATCCTCTCTGTCCATAGCCTCGGTGACACCATCGGTAAAGATCAACAAGACATCACCAGGGCCGAGATCGACGTTACTCTCACCGTATTCCCTGCCCTCCTGCACACCCAGTATGGGTCCATGGATATCGGGCACCTGGTCGACAGCGCCGGAGGCCCGCTTGATCAGGGGCGGGTTGTGGCCGGCATTGGAGTAGGTAACGCGTCCACTGCGCAGGTTGATCGTCCCCAGGAATACGGTGACAAACATGCACTCCGGGTTGTCCGCGGCCAGGTCCGCGTTCACCCGGCTCAAGATTTTTGAGGGCAGCTTATCGTCCGAGGCCCGAGATTTGATCAGCAGCTTGGTCATCGCCATAAACAGCGCCGAGCCCACACCTTTGCCGGACACGTCCGCGACACAGAAACACAGTTCCTCATCATTGAGCATGAAGTAGTCATAAAAATCGCCGCCCACTTCCCGCGCCGCGTCCATACTGGCGCACAGCGCGATCTCGCTGCATTCGGGCACGATATCGGGAAGCATGCTGTGTTGAATATCGTGCCCCACATTGAGTTCGTCCTCCATCCGCTTCTTGGCTATTGCCAGGGCTTCTGACATCTCGTGCAATTCATCGAAGCTCTTTTTCAGGGCGACATGGGT
>JAPUKZ010000229.1 GCA_027295405.1 Gammaproteobacteria bacterium | reverse complement strand
TGGCGACCTTGGTGCAGCAGCTCAGTGACCAGCTGACGGCTCTGGAACAGGGGACTGCGCGAGCGCATACGCATGGGTCGTGTTCAGCCCCCTGCAGCGGCGGCTGACTCCAAAGCCGGGAACGACACAGTACACTAGCGTCCGTTACGGCACACTAGCCGCTGCCCCGCAGCGGAGCTACACTCTGTCCTCCCACAGCCTGGACGGGTAGCGGTATGACAACAATAAACACAGTGAACGGCGCCCTGGATATCGATGACCTGGGCGTTACCCTGATGCACGAGCACGTGATGATCGGCTACCCGGGATGGGAGGCTGACACCTTGCGCCCGGGTCCGCGCCGCGAGGAAATGCTGGCGGTCTGCGCAGACCGCATTGCGCAGATGCAGGCCCGCGGTATCCAATCCATGGTGGACCCCTGCCCCAATGACCTTGGCCGAGACGTGGTTTTTTCTGCCGAAGTCTCCGCCAGAACCGGCTTTAATATCATCTGTGCGACGGGACTTTACAAACAGGAGGAGGGGGGCGCCGCATACTGGCATTTTCGTGCCAATTTCGGCCCGGTGGTTGAGGCCATGGCTGAGCTCTTTATTCACGAGCTGACGGTTGGTATCGGTGATACCGGCATCAAGGCGGGGATCATCAAGATTGCCACCGGCAAGGACCAGATTACCGAGTATGAGCACAGTATTATCCAGGCGGCCGCAATCGCAGCGGTGGAAACCGGGGCGCCCATCACCACGCATACCGAAGAAGGCACCATGGGCGACGAACAACAGCGCCTGCTGTTGGAGGCGGGAGTTCCAGCCCACAAGATCATCATCGGGCACAGTTGCGGCACCTCGGATCACGACTACCACCTGCACATTCTCGACCAGGGTTCTTATCTGGGCTTCGACAGGTTCGGCCTGAATATTCTGTACCCGGACGATGAGCGGGTACGCTCCCTGGTTGCCCTGTTGCAGAAACAGCGTGAGCAACAACTGGTGGTTTCCCACGATTCGGTGTGGTGCTGGCGCGGCGAACCCATTCCCCCTGAGGTGATGGCGACTCTGGATGACGGCGTGACCTTTAACCCCACCCATTTTCACGACACTATTATTCCGCGGCTGTTGCAGGCGGGGGTGACCCAGGCACAGATAGACGCGATGCTGGTGGATAATCCGCACCGCTTTTTTGCGGGTCAGGCCCCGGGCGCGTTGGCTGCATGAGCGGCACTATCCATTACCGGGCCTGCCACCTGTGTGAGGCCATCTGTGGCCTGGAGATCACTACCCGTGGTGCTGAGATAATCAGTATCAAGGGTGACAAGGCAGACCCGCTGAGCCGCGGGCATATTTGTCCCAAGGCGGTGGCCCTGAAGGATATTCATGAGGACCCGGACCGCCTGCGCGCACCGGTCAAGCGCGTGGGTGACAGCTGGCAGGAGATTTCCTGGCCTGAGGCGCTGGAAACGGTGGCAAGCCGCTTGCTGGAATCGCGCGAGTGCCACGGTGCTGATTCCATGGCGATCTATGCGGGCAACCCCAGTGTGCACAACTACGGCATGATGACCCATCCTCAGTATGCCCTTGGCTATCTGAGAACCCGCAACCGCTATTCGGCCACCTAGCCCCTGGAGCATGACCACTACGACAATTCCTTCCACAGTCTGGCGATACGCAATACGGCCAGGTACAACCCGGCGCTGTTTGAAAAGACCCCTGGTAGCCTCCACGACCGGGAGATTTTTGTTGCCATGGGTGAGGTATTGGCGAGCAAGCCACTGTGCTCCTGCGGAGCTGTTGCAGGATAAACTGTGCGGGAATGCCGTGCTGAATGGGGTGCCCGTGGAATTATTGCCCGCCCGCTGAAAAACTCAGGCTACATCCTCAGACTTGAATTGCAGGCGGGCCAGGCGCCGGTATAAATCGCATTCTCGCAACAGGCTGTTGTGGGTGCCGGTGGCAACCAGCCGGCCCTGATCCAGCACCGCGATCTGGTGGGCGTGCAATATGGTGGACAGCCGGTGCGCGATGATGATGGTGGTACGATTCTCCATCAATTTCTGCAGGGCCAGCTGGACCTGGTACTCACTTTCAGCATCCAGCGCGCTGGTTGCTTCATCCAATAGCAGAATGTCCGGGTCCTTGAGAATTGCGCGGGCGATCGCTATTCGCTGCCTTTGGCCGCCTGACAACCTGACACCCTGCTCGCCGAGATGGCTCCGGTAGCCCTGTGGCAGTTTGCGAATGAAGTCGTCGGCGTGTGCCGCCCTGGCCGCGGCCACGATGTCTTCGGTACTGGCACCCGGCTTGCCATAGCCGATGTTATAGGCGACATCCGCGGTGAACAATGCCGGTGCCTGCGGAACCACCGCGAAGTACTCGCGCAGCGTCTTGCTGGGAAGTTCACGAATGTCGGTATTACCCAGCAGGATGCGCCCCGTTTGTGGGTCGTAGAAACGCTGCAAAAGTTCGAATACGGTAGACTTGCCGGCCCCGGAGGGGCCGACCAGGGCAAGACTCTCGCCGGGCTCGATAGTCAGGTTGAGTTGCCTGAGTGCTGGTTGTTGGGGGCGTGTCGGGTAGCTGAACGACACCGCTTCCAGTGTCAATTCCGGTGCCTTCTTTTCGCGGCTGGCCCTGGCCTCCGGCTCGGTAATGAGGCTGCGCTCATTCAGCAATTCCATGAGACGCTCGGTAGCGCCCGCGGCCCGTTGCAGCTCCCCCCAGACCTCTGAGATAGTCGCTACCGCGGTAGCCACCATTATCGCATAGAAAACGAAGGCGCCGAGTTCGCCGGCACTCATGGCACCGCTCATAACATCACTGCCGCCGACCCAGAACATGGATGCCAGGCCGCCGAACACCAGCAATATCACCACCGCTATCAACGCGGCCCGCTGCCGGATGCGGCGCTTGGCAATGCCGAATGCCTTTTCTACCTCCACCGAAAAAGCCTGCTTTTCGTACTCCTGGCGATTGTAACTTTGTACGGTTTTTATGTGCTGTATGATCTCCCCGGCGTAACTACCGACGTGGGCGATCGAATCCTGGCTCTGGTTGGAAAGCGCTCGCACCCGGCGTCCGTACAGGAGAATCGGCATCAGCACCAGGGGCACACAGACAAGCACGATTGCGGTGAGCTTGAGGTTGGTAAACAACAGCATGATGAGGGCGCCGATCAGCATCAGGCTACTGCGCAGCGCCAGGGAAAATGACGAGCCGATGATGGTTTGCAGCAAAGTCGTGTCCGTGGTCAGCCGCGACATGATTTCACCGCTGCGATTGTCCTCAAAATAGCTGGGATGCAAGTCGATGATGTTGCCGAACACGGCAGCGCGAATATCGGCACTGACCCGTTCGCCCAGCCAGGACACCAGGTAGAAGCGAAGAAACGTTCCAACTGACATCAGCAGGCTCAAAGCCAGAATCAGCATGACCGCATCTTTCAATTGCTGCGATGAGCCGCTGGACAGTCCGTCATCTATGAGTATGCGCAAGCCCTGGCCGATGGACAGGGTGACCACTGCGGTGAAAACCAGGGCGACGCCGGCGGCGAGTAAGGTGCCCCTGTAGGGGCGGACAAAACGTACCAACTGCCACAGCGTTGAGAGCTTGCGTTTGGGTTCTGCTGGTTCCGGCATACTAGCTATGTGTCAAAAAGTCGGCGGCTCAGGTTAACAGCTTTGCCGGCGCAGGGGTGAGTATTTCCAGACTAGTGTCGGGGTAAAACCTTATACTGCGGGCATGAGTTCCTCGCCCGTGAGGCCACAAAAATGGCAACACAGCCACCTTCTCACCGATGGCGGGGTGTTCTATGAAGAATTGCTGGACGCAATAGGTGGCGCTGAGACCTCTGTCGACTTTGAGTACTACATCTTCAGCAACGACGCCCTTGGCGACAGGTTTGTCAGCGCGCTGACCTCCGCCGCGCAGCGCGGTGTGCAGGTGCGGGTTTTGATCGACGGCATTGGCTCTGCCCCAAGCGGCCCGGAGATAGCCAGCCGGCTCAACCGCGGTGGGGTGGATGTCAAAATCTATCACCCGGCACCGTGGCTGTCCGCTGGCTATCGCTGGTCCCTGGTCCGGGGCGACTGGCTGTACAAGTTTTTCCTGTTCGCCCTGAATATCAACCGCCGCAATCACCGCAAACTATGTGTTGTGGACGGCAGCAAGGCCTGGGTGGGCAGCCTCAATATCTCCGCCGAACATCTGCCAGCCGCTGCCGGCGGTGCTGGCTGGAGAGACTATGCGGTGGCGCTGCGGGGTGAAGGCGTGCATTTCCTGCAGCGCGGTTTTGAGATGCAGTGGTTGTCCCGGCCCGCGCGCTTGCAGCGCGGATTTCTGGCCCAGCACCTGAGTAATCGCAGCCGCCGCGCACGCCGTCTCAAGAACCGGTTTGTCACCAGCAGCGTTGCTACGGCGAGGTCGCGGGTCTGGGTAGTCAACGCCTACTTCGCACCTACGGCGCGACTGCGGCGGGCCCTGTTACGCGCCTGTCGCGCCGGCGCTGATGTACGCCTGCTGTTGCCGGAGAGCTCCGACGTGCGCTTTTTCCCCAGTCTCAGCAATCATTACTATAGTGAGCTGCTGCGGGCGGGGGCCCGAATATTTCTTTATAGGGCCAACGTATTGCACGCCAAAGCGCTTTTGATCGATGATTTCTTTATCCTTGGCAGCAGTAACCTGAACTATCGCAGCACCCTGCACGATCTGGAGTTGGATGTGGTGGTCGATGACGCGGTCACGGTAGTCAAACTGGAGGCCGTGATCGCTGGCGACTGCGCCACGGCAGAAGAACTTGAACAGGAACGCTTGCCGCCACCGACGCTGGGCTCGTGGTTTTGGTATGCCCTGCGCTACTGGATGTAGCGTTGCTAGTGTACCTAGTCTGACTATTGCGCCTCGGATGGTGTGATCATGCGGCCAAAAAATACCCCGATCTCAAACAAAAGCCACATCGGTATTGCCAGCAGGGACTGGGAAATCACATCCGGCGGCGTTAGCAGCATGCCCAGCACGAAGCAGCCGACGACGATGTAGCCGCGCTTCTTCGCCAGCTCGTCGGCAGTGGTGATCCCGGTCCGTATCATAATGACTGCGGCGATGGGGATTTCAAATGCCACGCCGAAGGCGAAGAACAGTTTAAGCACGAAATCCAGATAGCGATTGATGTCGGTCATGATGGTCACATCGGCGGGACCAACGCTGGTGAAGAAGCCAAACACCAGCGGGAACACCACGTAGTAGGCAAAGGCGGCACCGGCATAAAACAGCACGACACTGGATATTAATAGCGGAATGGCAAGCCGCTTCTCGTTGCGGTACATGCCCGGAGCGACAAAGCTCCAAAGCTGGTACAGCACGTAGGGCATGGCTGCGAACAAGGCGGTAAACAGGGTGAGCTTGAACGGTGTCAGGAAGGGTGACGTCACCTCGGTGGCTATCATGGTCGCATCCGCTGGCAGGATATCGCGCAGTGGCTTTGAGACGTAAGCATAAATATCGTTGGCGAAGTAAAACAGGCAACAGAACACCAGCATCACCGCGAGGATACTCCGCAATAAGCGATCTCGCAGCTCGGTCAAATGTGCTACCAGGGGCTGGGCCTTGTCCTGGTAATCGTCTTGGGAATCGTCTTCGGACTCTTCCTCTTCGCTCATTTCTCGTCGCTGCCAGTTGATTTTTCGGTGGGCTTGTCGTCGACAATATCGTCTATATCGTAGGGGGTGTTGCTGAGCCCGTCGCGCAAATCCTGCTCTGCCTCTTTAAGACTCCGCATGACAGCATCGTTATGTATTTCGCGCTTGATCTCCTCGACGTTTATCTCGCGTTCAATTTCGCTGCGGATTTTGTTGAAACTGCTGCGTAAGCGTCCCATCCACAAGCTTGCGGTGCGAATTGCGCCGGGCAAACGCTCCGGACCCAGTACCAGCAGGCCGACCACGCTGACCAGCAGCAGCTCCATAAAACCAATGTCAAACATGTTGTCGGGCAGCGTCTATTTTTTCTCAGTGTTGTCTTCGGCTCCCGCCTCGGCAGAACCGGGTTGCGAGTCCGGATCCTCGGCCTGCTCAGAATCCTCCGGTTTCATGGTGCTGCGAAAGCCCTTGATCGCCGCGCCCATATCGCTGCCTAGTGTGCGCAGACGCTTGGTGCCAAACAGCATGATGACAATGGCCAAAATAATAAGAAGTTGCCAGATACCAATTCCACCGACGCCCATAGTATTCTCCTCTCAATTTTCGACGATCCGGTTAGCCCGGGAGGCTTTCTCTTCCAGACCGGATAGTTCAAATCTTCGTTCCAGTTCCGCCAGTATTTCAGCGCTGTCCAGGTTCAAGTGCGATAACATGACCAGGCAATGAAACCATAGATCGGCAGTTTCATAGATAAGTTTTTCCCGGCCGTCTCCGGCGGCGTAATCTTTTGCCGCGAGAATGGTTTCAACACACTCTTCGCCCACCTTTTCCAGAATTTTGTTGATGCCCTGCTGGTGCAAACTGGCAACATAAGACTGCTCCGGATC
The DNA here is from genome assembly GCA_027295405.1 of Gammaproteobacteria bacterium. Lineage (GTDB taxonomy): Bacteria > Pseudomonadota > Gammaproteobacteria > Pseudomonadales > Halieaceae > JAPUKZ01. The sequence goes on along the minus strand of JAPUKZ010000229.1, from coordinate 9,287 downwards.
GGCGTGCTTGCGCTGGACCAGAATGTCGTCGAGTTGTTTCAGGACCTCGTTCATGACTTGTCACCGTACAGATCTGCGGGATCCCTGACCACCTCATCGGTGATGGACCAGTTACCGTCATCCAGTCGGCGAAAGAAGCAATGCCTGCGGCCGGTATGGCAGGCGATGCCACCGATTTGCTCGACCTTGAGTAACAGCGTGTCATTGTCGCAATCCAGTCGCAATTCCCGCAACAACTGCACGTTGCCGGATTCCTCACCCTTGCGCCACAACTTTTGTCGCGTTCTCGACCAGTACACGGCGCGGCCCTCCGCCACCGAGCAAGCGACGGCTTCGCGGTTCATCCACGCCAGCATCAGCACTTCTCCGGTGGCGTGATCCTGGGCGATCGCCGGCACCAGTCCTTGCTGGTTCCACTTGATCTCGTTCAGTACTGCTTCGTTCTGGTTCATAAAGCCTGGTCCGCGGACATCACCGGTGTTTGGGCCGGCCGACCATTATTGCACAGGGCGGTATGATTCTCATTAACGCGGCAGGGGGTCAGGGCTGGGAGCGTGGCCACAGTAGATACAAGCCGATTCCCAGCAAACCCCAACTCAACAGCGGCCACTGGGCCATTTGCTGAATCCCCTCCGGGAAGGCGGTTGCTGCGGCGCCGCCGAACAGCAGCACGGCAACCACCATCCGCTTGCGTTGGCTGTCCTCCCGTTGCACCTGCACTTGCAGGCGCTCCAGTCGTTGTCGCTGTTGCTGAGTCTGGGTCTCCAGTTCGCCTGAATGTTGCAAGCTATGCAACAGGGCATCAGGCAGCTGCGGCAACTGCTCCAGCCAGGATGGCGCGTTGCGCCGCAGTCTTTCCAACAGGCCCTGGGGTGAATAGCGTTGCTGTATCCAGTTTTCCAGATAGGGCTGGGCAGTGGTCCACAGATCCAGCTGCGGGTAGATCTGTCTGCCGAGTCCTTCGATGTTGAGCAAGGTCTTTTGCAGCAAGACCAGCGAGGGCTGCACTTCCATATTGAAGCGGCGCGCGGTCTGGAACAGGTAGATCAGCAATTGCCCGAATGATATTTCGGCGATGGGTTTCTCAAATACCGGTTCGCAGACGGTTCGCATTGCCGATTCAAACTCGTGCACCTTGGTGCCGGGCGGCACCCAGCCGCATTCCACGTGTAGTTGCGCGCACTCGCGATAGTCGCGGTGGAATATTGCCAGCAGGTTGCGTGCCAGGTAGTACTGGTCGAAGTCACTGAGGGTGCCGATGATGGCGCAGTCGATGGCGATGTATTTTGGATCGGCCGGGTCGCTGGCGTCGACAAAGATGTTTCCGGGGTGCATGTCGGCGTGAAAAAAGTTGTCGCGAAATACCTGGGTAAAGAATATCTCAACGCCGCGCTCGGCCAGCAGTTTCAGGTCCGTGCCCCTGGCGCGCAGTTCCTCCAGGTCGGTTACCGGTATGCCGCTGATACGTTCCATGACGAAGACGTTACGACGGGTGAAATCCCAGTGCACCTCCGGAATGCGCACCAGATCGCTGCCCTCAAAATTTCGCTTCAACTGGGAAGCATTGGCGGCTTCACGCTGCAGGTCAAGCTCATCGAGAATGGTGATCTCATAGTCGGACACCACTTCTACCGGGCGCAGGCGATGGCCGTCGGGAAAGTGGCGATGGAGCAGGCGAGCCAGGGTATACATCAGGGCCAGGTCCTGCCGGATTATCGCCTCAATGCCGGGGCGAAGCACCTTGACCACCACCCTCTCACCGGTCTTGAGGGTGGCCGCATGAACCTGGGCGACGGATGCTGAAGCCAGCGGTTCGATGGCGAATTCAGCGAACAGCTCACCGACGGGCGCGCCCAGGGCCTGCTCGATGATTGCGACTGCAAGGGCTTCGTCAAAGGGGGGCACCTCGTCCTGCAGCTTCTCCAGCTCATCGGCGATATCTTCAGGCAGCAGGTCGCGGCGGGTGGACAACATCTGGCCAAACTTGATGAATACCGGGCCGAGCTCCTCCAGAGCCTGGCGCAAACGCTCGCCGCGACTGCTTGAACCGGTGGGGAGTAAGCGCCAGGGTGCGATTCTGAGCGGCCAGCGCAGCCTGCACGGCAACTTATCCAGTTCGATATAGGTGTCCAGCCGGTGGCGGCTGAATACGCTGATAATTTTGTACAGGCGACTCAGGCGAGACATATCACTTCACCTGGCCTTGCTGTATGCAACAGTCAGTTTGCGCAGCCGTGCCTGCAGCCGGTCTACCCGCAGATTGAGTTGCTCCAGATCCTGGTAGAAGTCCTCGACTTCCTGGCGCGGGGGGGCCAGTCGTGCTTCCTCGTGTATGAACTCATCCAGCTGGCGGATGAAGCTGGCGGACGCCTGTTGACCCCAGCCGAACAAGCCGCGCAGGCCTTGTGCCAGTTGATGACCCACCACATCGCCAAGGTTGTTTACCAGCGGTGCTTCCCAGTCCATATCGAGACCGGCAAGGATAGATTGCAGCTCTATCAAGGGAGCGCTGTCGCCGGCCAGTTCGAGATTGCCATTAATCAGGGCCGTTGCCGGGTCAGCCGCGGTTGCCAGCTCGGCGAAGTCGGCCGCCTGCCCACTGATGCCCGTGGTGATGTCACCATCCCAATAGCCCGTCAGTTTGATCCCGTTGGCGTCGGGAAACAGGAACAACTCCAGCGCCGGATTGCTGCAGCGCAGCTGGAAGACCTTGCCCGTGAGCGCTGCAAGTTGTTCACCGCTGCGCGGGTCCAGCTGCAGCGCACGATTCAGCGCCTGTTCCAGCGCGGCGGTAGCAGCGGTGTGGACCGTCGGGTTGACGCTCGCCATGTCAGGCCTTGATTCCCCGGTGCAGGGCCACAATGCCGCCGCTCATATTGAAATACTCACAGCGGGCGAAGCCGGCGTCCTCCATCATCGACTTGAGCGTGTCCTGATCGGGGTGCATGCGTATGGATTCCGCCAGGTACTGGTAACTGTCGCCGTTTCCGGTGATCAGTTTGCCCAGTGCCGGCAGCACCCGGAAGGAATAGGTATCGTAGGCGCGTTCCAGCAGCTCGTTGCCCGGTTTGGAAAATTCCAGGATCAAAAGGCGGCCGCCCGGATTGAGTACCCGCAGCATTGATACCAGCGCGTTCTCCTTATGGGTAACATTGCGCAAGCCAAAGGCGATACTGACAATGTCGAAGTGATTGTCCGGGAACGGCAGGGATTCCGCGTCGGCCTGCACATAGCTGAGGTTGCCGTGATAGCCGCGATCCAGGAGTTTGTCACGGCCGACCCGGAGCATGGAGTCGTTGATATCAGCCAGTACCACTTCTCCCTCGCTGCCCACCAGATCGGAAAACCGTGCCGCCAGATCACCAGTGCCACCGGCTATGTCCAGTACCTTGTGTCCCTGCCTCACCGCGCTGACCTCAATGGTAAAACGTTTCCAGATGCGGTGTATGCCCACCGACATCAGGTCGTTCATGACATCATAGCGAGCGGCCACGGAATGGAAGACGTTGGCCACCAGACCGGCCTTGGCCCCATCATCAACTTGCTGGTAGCCAAAGTGGGTTTTGTTGTCTTCGCTCATGCTCTACTCCAGCGCTCGCTGTGCGCCCCCTTCATTGTAGCGCTACGTGGCGCGCGGGTCAGCGGGCTGCGATCGGACGGGCTGCGATCGGGCGGCCTGTGTTCAGGCGGCCTGTGTTCAGGCGGCCTGCGTTCAGGGGTCGAATTGAATCACCTGCATATCCGGGTCTCTACTGGCCCCGGCTGCATGCATTTGTGCCAGGTATTGATCCCAGTAGTGGTCCTGCCTCTGGCACAACTCATAGAGATAATCCCAGCTGTACAGGCCGGTGTCGTGGCCATCGTCGAAACAGAGTTGCAGGGCGTAGTTGCCGACGCCCTTGATCTCGCTGATGGAGACATTTTTTTTCCCCGTCTGTAGCACTTCCTGACCCTGGCCGTGACCGCGCACCTCTGCCGATGGTGAGCATACCCGCAGCAGTTCGCAGCTCAGCTGGTAGTTTTCGCCCTCAGCATAGCCCAGTTCCAGGGTACGGGACTGTCGATGCAGTTGAACTGTGGTGGGAATTTTCATGCTTGCTCAGAGTATAAACCGGGACAGATCATCGTCCTGGCTGAGTTCACCCAGGTGTTCATCCACATAGCTCGCGTCCACTAACAGCTTATCTTCCTGCAGACTGCTGTCGGTGGCGTTGAAGGAGGCTTCCTCCAGCAATCTTTCCAGAACGGTGTGGAGCCGTCTGGCGCCAATATTCTCGGTGCGCTCGTTTACCTGCCAGGCGATTTCGGCGATGCGCCGTATACCGTCCTCGGTGAAGGAAAGTTGCAGCCCCTCGGTGGCCAGCAAGGCCTGGTATTGCTCGGTCAGGGAGGCGTCCGGCTCGGTCAGTATGCGCTCAAAGTCCTCCGGGCTAAGCGCCGCCAATTCCACTCGAATGGGGAGTCGACCTTGTAATTCGGGGATCAGGTCGGAGGGTCTGGACAGATGAAATGCACCAGATGCCACAAACAAAATATGATCAGTCTTGATCATGCCGTGCTTGGTACTGACAGTGCAGCCCTCGATCAGGGGTAGCAGGTCGCGCTGTACACCCTCGCGGGAGACGTCTGCTCCGGCGCCTTCACTGCGCTTGGTGACCTTGTCCAGTTCATCCAGAAAGACGATTCCGGTCTGCTCGGCATTCTGCAGGGCGCGCTGCTTCAACTCGTCTTCATTGACTAACTTCGCCGCCTCTTCGTCCAGCAGCTTGTCAAAAGCCACTTTGACCGTGACCTTGCTGGTCTTCTTCTGTTGTCCCGCCAGGTTGGAGAACATGCCCTGCAGTTGGCTGGTCATCTCCTCCATGCCCGGAGGTGCCATGATTTCCACCCCCATTGAAGTGGAACTCAATTCGATTTCAACCTCGCGCTCGTCCAGGTCTCCCTCGCGCAGCTTCTTGCGCAGCAGTTGGCGAGTGCTGGAATTGGCGGTTTCTGTTTCGTCACCGTGTCGTGCCGGCCTGAGCAGCACGTCCAGAATTCTCTCTTCGGCCGCCTCTTCGGCGCGAAATCGTACCTTCCCCATTTCCTGCTCGCGCAGCATCTTCACCGAGACATCCACCAGATCGCGAACAATGGATTCCACGTCGCGACCGACATAGCCCACCTCGGTGAACTTGGTGGCCTCAACCTTGATGAAAGGCGCGTTGGCCAGTTTGGCCAGGCGCCGGGCGATCTCGGTTTTCCCCACACCGGTGGGACCGATCATGAGTATGTTCTTGGGGGTGATCTCGGCCCGTAGTTCCTCGTCCAGTTGCATGCGGCGCCAGCGGTTGCGCAGGGCGATTGCGACAGCGCGCTTGGCCTCATCCTGGCCGATGATGTGTTTATCCAGCTCGTGAACGATTTCTCGGGGCGTCATATTCGACATATCAGTCCTGCGTGCAGTCCAGCTCTTCAATGGTGCAATTATGGTTGGTGTAAATGCAGATATCGGCTGCAATACTCAGGCCCTTTTCTACGATATCCCTGGCACCCAGTTCGGTGTTGTCCAGCAATGCCCGGGCAGCGGATTGGGCGAAGGGACCGCCGGAGCCGATGGCAATGAGATTGTCTTCCGGTTCTATGACATCACCATTGCCGGTAATGATCAGGGAAGTGCTCTTGTCGGCGACCGCCAGCAGGGCTTCCAGTCGGCGCAGTGCGCGTTCGGTGCGCCAGGCCCTGGCCAGCTCCACGGCGGCACGCACCAGGTGTCCCTGGTGTTTCTCCAATTGCGCTTCGAACAGCTCGAACAGGGTGAAGGCGTCGGCAGTGCCGCCGGCAAAGCCGGCCACTACCTTGTCGTGGTACAGCCTGCGCACCTTGCGGGCGTTGCCTTTCATGATGGTATTGCCCATCGATACCTGGCCGTCGCTCCCAATCACCACCTGATTGTCGCGGCGAACAGACAAAACGGTAGTTCCTCGGTATTGCTCCACAGATTACCTCCAGATCAGTTTCATCGATATGGGGCCAGTTGTCGCCAATTCAACCTTGGCCCGGGCGCTTGAGTAGCAACGTGTCGATGTCCTGCTGGGCGGTCAGGCTCCTGGCTTTTTCCAGCTGCGAGCGGCTCTCGAAGGGGCCGATATAAACGCGGAACCAGCGCCCGTTGCTACCCTGGGTTTCCTGCACCCTGGCTTCCAGATCCAGCAGGATCAGCTCGCCCCGGCGCCGGTCCGCATCCTCCGCCCGCTGGAATGACCCCGCCTGCAGCAAATACTGGTCTATAGGCGTACTGCGGCTTTGTTGTTCTGCAGAAAGTGGTTCCACGTCCACCTCTACCTGCTGTTCCGGGAGCAGGGTATAGAAATCGAAGGTCGGTTTGGGTGCCGTGTCCTGGTCGGATACGGCGTCGCCTACCGCGACCACGGTTTTCACCAGCTCCGGTTGCTGGCCCGCCAGCCACACCAGTGCGGACAGAAACACCCCGCAGCTCAGGCCGGCGAAAAACCACTTTCGCGGCGATGGTGCATTACCCGGGGAGTTGCGGCCTGCCGCCTGTGGCCGCTTGCTGGCAGCGGGTTTGTGCTTCCTGGCATAGTCCTGCGGCATTCCTACATACTCTCAGGTGCGGATACGCCCAGCAAGGCCAGACCATTGGCGATGACCTGTCGTACTGAGGCGGACAGAGCCAGCCGCGCATCGCGCAGGCCCTGGTCTTCAACCAGCATCTTGTGGGCGTTGTACCAGGCATGAAAGTCTGCCGAAAGCTCTCTCAGGTAGGTAGCGATGCTGTGGGGTTCCAGTTTATCCGCTGCGGCGGAGACGACCTCGGGGTAGCGGTCCAGTTGCCGCAACAGAGCGGTTTCGTGCTCTTCCGTGAGCAATTCCAGTTGCTCCAGCCCGGCTTCCGGGCTCCAGTGCAGCCCCTGTTCCTCCAATTTACGCATGACGCTGCAGGCGCGGGCGTGGGCATACTGTATGTAATAAACCGGATTGTCGTTGCTCTGGCTCAGGGCCAGGTCAATGTCGAAAGTCAGCTGGGAACCGGGGGCGCGTGCCGCCAGGAAATAGCGGGTGGCGTCCCGCCCCACTTCGTCGATAAGTTCGCGCAGGGTCACGTAACTACCGGCCCGCTTGGACAGTTTTACTTCTTTCCCGGCTCTCATAACGGTGACCATTTGATGCAAAACATACTCTGGCCAGCCCTCCGGAATACCTTCATTCAGCGCTTGCAGGCCAGCCCTGACCCGGGTAACGGTACTGTGATGATCGGCGCCCTGTTCATTGATTACCCGGCCGAAACCGCGCTGCCACTTGTTGTGATGATAGGCGATATCCGGCAGGAAGTAAGTGTAGCCGCCGTCCGCCTTGCGCATCACGCGATCCTTGTCGTCGCCAAAATCGGTGGTGCGCAGCCACAGGGCTCCGTCTTCTTCGAAGGTGTGTCCCCTGCTGACCAGTCGGCTGACAGTTTCTTCCACGGCTCCGGACTGGTACAGGGATGATTCCAGGAAATAGACATCAAAATTCACCGCGAAAGCCTGCAAATCCAGATCCTGCTGCCGCCGCAAATAGGCGACTGCAAACTGGCGGATAGTCTCGAGGTCATCCGCGTTTGCCGCGGCTGTAACATGTTGGTCCTCGGCGTCAATGCGGGCCCCCGCCATGTATTCCCGGGCCACGTCGTTGATGTATTCGCCGCAGTAACCGTCCTGTGGCCATTCGGGGTGATCCGGGTCGCGTCTTTTACAGCGCGCCTGTACCGACAGGGCCAGGTTGTTGATCTGTTGGCCGGCATCGTTGTAGTAAAACTCCCGGGAAACCTTCCAGCCGCTGGCTTCCAGCAGCCTGGCAATGCAGTCGCCGGCCGCCGCTCCCCGGCCGTGACCAACATGCAGTGGGCCGGTTGGATTGGCAGAGACAAATTCCACCTGTACCGCCTGACCCGCACCTTGGAGGTTGGTCCCAAATCGGGCCCCCTGCGCCAGAATGCTGGCGACCACAGACTGGATACTGGATTGGCCAAGGTAGAAATTGATGAACCCGGGGCCGGCGATCTCGGTTTTCTCTACGTGCTCGGATTGGGGCAGCTCGGCGCAAATCATTGTTGCCAGCTCGCGTGGCTTGAGCCCGGCGCGCTTGGCCAGGGTCATGGCGATGTTACTGGACAGGTCACCGTGTTTTTTGTCGCGGGTGCGATCTATCTGGATAACGCTCGGCAGTTCGGCGGCCAGCCGGCCCTGCCCAATCAGAGTACTCAGGGACTGCGTGATCAGCTGTGTAAGGTGCTGCTTCATTACTTGTACTAACCATGCGGGATCGTTGCGGCCGCACATTATCCTCGTATCGCTGGTTAAAGGCTATAAAGCTGATCCGTTCTCAAAGGCTGATCCGTTCTCACGACATGTCCTGGGGGTCCACATCCAGCGACCAGTGCAGGCGTTTGCTGCGGGGCAGCGCTTCTGCCTGGGCAACCAGCGTTTCTGCAGACTGCTGTGCCGCCGCCCGGTCCGGGCAACTCACCAGCATTTGGGCGCGAAACCGGCCGCGCTTGCGTTGCAGTGGTGCCGGGATTGGGCCGACAAACTGCGCTCCGCTGGCGACACCGGCTGCCGAGCGTTGCCTGAGTTCGCTGAGAAAGCTTTCAGCACCGTGCGGGTCGTTGGCCTCCGCTCGCAGCAGCAGCAGGTAGCCGTAGGGCGGCATCGCGGTTTGCTGACGTTCCAGCAACAGATTGCTGGCGTAGTCGTGGTAACCCCGGGCCAGTAACAGTTGTAGCAGGGGATGATCCGGATAATGGGTTTGCAGCAGTACCCGACCCGGTTTGCGGGCGCGCCCGGCGCGCCCGGCTACCTGGGTCAGCAACTGACCCATGCGTTCCGAGCCACGAAAATCGGCGCTGAACAAGGCCGCATCTGTGTCCAGCAGTCCCACCAGCGTGACGTCGGGAAAGTGATGACCTTTGGTCAGCATCTGGGTACCCAACAGCAGCCCGGGCTGGCCACTTTTTACGGCATCAACCAGGGCAGCCATGGCGCCCTGGCGCTGCATTGAGTCCCGATCAACCCGGTACAGGGGGTAGCCAGGGAACTTCTGCGCCAATACGGCTTCAACCTGTTCCGTGCCGACCCCGCAGGCGGCCAGTTGTCTGCTCTGGCACTGGGGGCAGTGCTGGGGTGCCCGGATCCGCCAATCGCAGTGATGACAGCGCAATTCTGCGGCCCGCTTGTGCAGTGTGAGACGAGAATCACAATGTGGACAGCCGGCAATAAAGCCGCAGTCATGGCACTGCAGGGTGGGTG
>JAPUKZ010000228.1 GCA_027295405.1 Gammaproteobacteria bacterium | reverse complement strand
GCAGCTGCGAGTGCGTGTGTTTAGACAGAGGAGCGAAGTAGTTTTTGTTGGGCTGCAGGTTCCGCAACCGGTAGTCGAGTTTCCCATCCAGGCACATCACCTGGGTGTGACATTGCAACAGATCGATGGCGGGGAGAAACCTTTGCCGTTGCAGGCCGTCCTTGTAGAGGTCTTCCGGGGCAGTATTAGAGGTCACAACGAGCACACACCCCCGCTCAATCAATGCCTCCAGCAGCCCGGCCAGAATCATGGCGTCGCCGATATCCTCGACAAAAAATTCATCCAGGCACAGGATTCTTGCGTCCCCGGCCAGGTCCTTGGCGACCCACTGCAAAGGATTTTTGTGCCCGGAGTACTTGCGCAGCCCCTCGTGGACCCGTTGCATAAAGCGGTGAAAGTGGAGGCGAAGCGCGGTGCCTGCCGGCAGGCACTGGTAGAAGCTGTCCATCAGGTAGGTTTTACCGCGGCCCACCGGCCCCCAGATATACACTCCCTTTATCTGCGGTGGTTCTGGCAGTTCCATTTTTCCGCTCGCTCTTTTCCACCAGGGGAGTACTAGGTCGGTTAGCAAGGGCGGTTCGGTGAGGGTGTCGAAACAACTCTGCAGTGTATTCACCAGTGATACTTGCGCTGCGTCGTACGCGAAGCCTTCGCGACTCAAATCATGTCGATGGCGCCCAAGCGGGGTTTCACCGGACTGGGCCGGGCCTCGCCCCGGATCGCCGGACGCAGTTTGCCGTCGCGAACCAGGAGCGGGAAATGATGTCACTTGGCGGCTTGTCGGAATCATCTTAAAAGTAGAACCAATAACTGCACCAGCGAAAACATACCATTACAAAACAAATAGTTATGAGAACTTGCGCACAAAAAAACAGATCCGCTGTAAAAAATGCTGACAACAATTCAGGGCCCGGTTTTTTTAATTCGCCGTAGCCCCTTGATTACTCACAAAATTATAGTGGGCACAGTAAACTGGTCCCCGGAATACCCAAAGCCCGCCGGGATGGCATGGCTGCTTAGCGCTTCTTCAAACGGCTGTTGCGGAGTCACAGTGGCGAACCCAGGAAGATCGTGATGGATAAGTTGAGGAGCTATGGTGTTGCCCTTCGTGAACTGGTCCCTGGGGTTTAATGCGGCGGAGTTTTTTCCGGAGCAGCCCGAAGTGATGTAGTTATAGTCCAGGGGGGGTATTACCCCCCCTGTACGTGCCGGAGGGATTGGGTCACTTGTCAGCCATCGCGGCGAATGACGTTCCAATAATATCAATGGCTTCATCAATGCATGCATCGTCATGGGCTGCTGACATAAACGACCAGATTCTCGGATGGAACAGAACGCCACGCCTGGCCGTTTCATGGCAGAAACGCTCCATCAGGGCCGAATCGGGATCATTGTCGTAGAACATAGTTGGATGTGTGGCCGGGCCGGAGAAGCTCAGGTGCTGATCGTACTCGTTGGCCGCCTTCTGCATTCCCGCCATCAACCGCTCGCCGGCTCGCTGCATGGTCGCGAACGCATTGTCTCTCTCATAGACATCCAGGGTTGCAATAGCAGCGTGACAGCACACCGCACTAAACAAGTAAGTCGATGAATAGAGAATGCGCTCCGCGCCTCCTCGCAATGCCGCGGTGCCTATCAAAGCGGCACTTGCGTGACCATTACCCAGGGCCTTGCCCAGACAGAGCATATCCGGCACCAGACCCATTGCCTTGTGCGAACCCTTGGGATGCAGGCGGAAGCCAGCACGCACGTCATCAAGGATGACCGCCGCACCCGTACGTTTACGGAAGCGATTAATCGCTGCAATAAACTCCGGGGAGGCGGACCTTGTCGGGTGGTTGCCACCGGGTTGGTCCAGTGGACTCATCAGAATCGCCGCAACCTGCTTGCCCCTCGCACTCTTGAAGTCATCCAGCGCCGCGACGTCATTCCATGGCAGTCGGCTCAGATGCTCGAGGGCATCTGTGGGAGTGCCTTCATACAACAGCGACTGCTCCCGATTGCTGCCGTGGTAGGAATCCTTGAACATCAAGATGTGCGGGTGACCGGTGGCGGCACGGGCAACGCGCATCGCCAGTTCAGTGGCATCAGACCCGCGCTTGAGGGGAAGAGCCCAGTCAAACCCGTCGGTCCATTGCAACAAGCGTTCGCAAAAATCGATCATTGCCGGCGAAAACATCGGCATAAGATCTCCTGCATTGGCCTGGGCCCGGGCAGCTGCCTCTATTTCGGGGTGTCGATACCCCAAAAGGTTGGGGCCGGCAGAACAGGTGAAGTCAATATAGCTGCGGCCGTCTACGTCCTTTACCCGACACCCCTCAGCCTCGGCGATAAAGCCAGGCAACACGTTGTAGCCCGCGTAGCGTGCCGACCGGGTCAGGAACATGGCGTAACTGGGCATGACCTTATCAGCGCGACGCCACAAATCCTGGCCTTTCGGGCCATCAATGGGAGGACGGTTGGGGTCTGTGGGGCTCCAGTAGCCGGGGATTTTGCCGTCTGTGGGTGCGACGCCGCCAGCTGCCTCGCTGCTAAGCAGCAACGTGGACAAACCAGGCGCTAGCGCGAGCGCTGGCCCCGCGGCCAGGAGCTGCCTCCGGGAGAGTTCTCTTACCCCCGACTCTGAATTTTCAGTACCTGATTCAACCGGCGTGGTTCCAGATTCCGATTCTGTCATGGCATGCTCTCCTCAGTTGTCAGGCTAAATACCCAGTTCGTTACATAGTTGTAGACTTGAAGTCCTTCATCCGCGGCGGTTCACCATAGCGGATCATTGCGGCTGCGCCGGTTTGACCTGGCCCGGCTGCAAATTGGGAAACTGCGCCAGCGAGCGGAAATAGCGCGACTGAATTTGCGCGACCGGCGGCCCAATCCACTCACTGGTGCCACCCAGGTTCCATAGCTCTTTCGGGTCGTTTTCCAGATTGAACACCCACGGGTAGTTCAGACTCATGGCGTAACCGTTCACCACACCCTGGCCAGCCGCGCGTACTGTCCCGTCGGCGGGATTGCGAACCTGAAAATGCACCTTCATATTTCGCCACTTCAGGGCAAGCAGAGTATGGTCGTAAAAAAACATTACATGATCGCGTTTCGATTGCGTTGCCTGGCCGAGAAACAGGTCGGTCTGGTCGACGCTGTCGATGGCGCGGTCACGCGGAATGCTGCTTTCTACGCCTGCCATGCGGGCGAAGGTTGCATAGAAATCTGTAATGCTGACCATCTCGTTGCTGGTTCGGTTGGCCGGGATTCGACCGGGCCAGCGGATGATGGCGGGTGTGCGGATGGCGCCCTCCCAGGCGCTGGGAAACTCACCGCGAAAGGGCCCGCTGTCGGCCTGGGCGCCGTACTGCACCCCAATACCCTGCAGGGTTTCCGGGCCATTGTCGCTGGCCCAAACCACAATGGTGTCATCCGCGATTCCCGTACTGGCAAGCACGTCGAGAATCGCTCCAGTATTGGCGTCGATTTCGCGCAGCGCATTCTGGTAGTCGGTCTTGCTCTTGTCGGCAAACTTTGGATTAGGCAGTGGTGGGCTGTGCGGCAAGCTGAACGGCACATAGAGGAAAAATGGCTGCTTGCTGCCGGCCTGCTCGCGGATATAGGCCACTGACCTCTCAGTAATCATCTCATCCATCAGAGGACGCATGGCCAGGTCGTAGACGCCGACTCTGTGCGAGGACTGGCCGGCCCTGCCCTCCAATAGGGGCTGGTTGGGCGACACTTCGGGCGTCCAGCCCGGCTGCAGCTCGCGTAGCGTTTCGCCACTGCTCTTGGGGAAACCCCACCACTCATCAAATCCCTGGTCGTTCGGGAGTCGGCCATTTTGCTCACCGAGGTGCCACTTGCCGTACATAGCGGTGCGATAACCTGCCAGTTTTAATAGCTCCGGCAAGGTGACTTCCCAGGGGCTCAGGCCCGTTCCGTTGCCGGGTTTGGCGACCGGACCGTCGAGACCACTGCGGATTGGCATGCGCCCGGTCATGAGTGCCGAGCGGGAGGGGATGCATTCAGGTTCAACATTGAAATTAGTCAGCCGCAAACCTTCCGCGGCGAGCTGATCAATGTTTGGCGTCGGAGCGCCCCGCAACTCGCCACCGCCGTAGGCCCCGATGTCGCCGTACCCCAGGTTGTCCACCAGTATGAATACGATGTTCGGTTTGCGCGCTTCCTCCGCCCATCCCTGCGGTGCAGGCCCGAAGACCACCATCGTCAGGCTCAGGAGCAGAAAAACAGATCTTGCAGTACGTGTCATGACGTTTCTCCCTATGGCCGAAGATTATCGTGGAGCTGCTGCAGTGCGAAGCTGTTCACTTTACAGAACCGAGCAGCCGTTGTGCCAGTTCACAGGCGATATCGATGATCAAAGGTGTCATTTCGCCCGCGGTTTCGCATCGGGTGTGCGCCCAGCCAACATAGGACAGCGCTTGAGCCATGATCAGGATCGGCAGCATCTCAAGGTGCTCACGGTAACGAACAGTGCGTCATCGAGCGCGGGCCGGGCCTCTGTTGTAGCAATGCCCGTAGCTCGGAGCGAATCCAGCCATTGTAACTCGGATAGCAGATCCACGTCACTGCGGTAGGCCAGGCGGTGAATGCGCATGGCGTAACAATCACCGGAGAGGGTGGTGACTTTCATGACGGTATTTTCGCGATGTTTCAGCAGCTGCAGGTCTGCCCCCTTCAAGCCCGCGACCAATATGGGCGGCGATGGCCGAGACATTGGCGAGAGTGGCAGGATCGGAGCAGAGCTCAAGCGCCCGACAGCCCACCGCGCAACCGGGTTCCCGCCTGAAACCATCCAATACGCCGTGTGGTTGTACTGCCGATTCAACTCTGTACGCCAACAACCGTGTCGAAGTCTCTCATCAATCAACCCGTGTGAGGGAGCGAGGATGAGGCGAGTTGGGCGACCTGCTCCAGAAGGGCCAGCATTGCGCCCTGTACCAACCCGTTGCTGCTTGAGTATTATCTCTCTACCGTTGTGATCGCAGGTGCATTGTCATGCATGAAATCGCTCTTGATCTGTTGATTCTTCTCGCAGGTATCTGGCTGGTGGCCATCACCCTGCGGCCGCTGGGCCTGCCGACCGTAATGGGTGAGCTGATCGTAGGCGTGTTGTTGGGTCCGGCTGTATTGGGACTGATCGAGCCCGGTGAAGCGATCCAGCTACTGGCTGAGATAGGCATTTTCTTCCTGATGTTTCACGCTGGCATCGAGACGCAACCGATGGAGTTCTACGACGCACTGAAGCGCTCCCTGGGAGTCGCTATCGTCGGCGCCATCGTGCCGTTCAGTGTCAGCTTCGGGCTCGCCCTGTTGTTCGGCCTGGACCTGATCGCAGCGACTTTTGTCGGCCTGACAATGACAGCCACGGCGGTAGTGATCACATTGTCCAGCCTCAAGGACCTGGGGCTGGCCAACACCCGTGTGGCGCGCGTGATCGTCGCCAGTGCCGTTATTGACGACATGCTGACCCTGGTGTTCTTCGGTCTTGTTATCGGCATGCTCCAGGGTGGAGCCTTCGAACCCTCCACTGTCGCCATCACCCTGGTCAAGGTGGTGAGCTTCTTCGCCGTCGCCCTGCTGATGGGCCGCGTCATCTATCCGCGCCTGACCTTGCCGTTTCGCTCCAAAGGTGGCAAAGGTTTTACCTTCGTACTGTTTATGGCGTTTGCTTTTGGCCTGTTCGCCGAGGCAATTGGCCTCCATATGATTCTCGGTGCCTATGTGGCAGGCCTGTTTTTCGAAGAGGACGTTGCCCACCCGAACCTGGTGCGAATTGTGAAAGATCGAGCCTACGGTATCGCCTATTCCTTCCTGGGCCCAATTTTCTTTATTTCGCTGGGTTTTTCCATCACCTTCGACATCAGTGCTTCCGCGATGGTGTTCATCGCTGTGCTGACCATTGCGGTCATCGTCGGTCAGATTCTCAGCGCCGGCGGTATGGCCTTGCGCATGGGGCTTCCGCCC
This sequence comes from Gammaproteobacteria bacterium, assembly GCA_027295405.1. Lineage (GTDB taxonomy): Bacteria > Pseudomonadota > Gammaproteobacteria > Pseudomonadales > Halieaceae > JAPUKZ01. Next base: position 743 of record JAPUKZ010000228.1, on the reverse strand, counting down.
CGTGAGGCACTCACCGTTGGAGTGGGCATGTGCGGGCGCGCCGAGATGGCCTTCATTATCGCTGCGCTGGCCCTGGCCCAGGGCGCCATAGACCAGAATATTTTTACGGCCCTGATATTTACTGCGTTCCTGCTCAACCTGTTCACGCCGCTATCGCTGAAGGCCTGCGCCGTGATGCTCCAGGGGCGGGCGGCCGTGCAGGCGGATGCAACTGTTGGCATTGTGCAGATTGAAACCTTCGGCTCCCCACTGGTGGAGGAACGCTATGAGGGTCAACTCCTGCACGCGCTGCCCGATGTGACAGATGCAGTGGTGATCTTCGGCTACGGTCCCGAGGTCGATTCCCTGATGGGAGAGCTGGAAAGTCGCAACATACCGACTGTCGTGGTCGAAGCGGAAGAGTCCATTGCACGGCGCCTGCACGCCCGGGGGCACAGAGTCGTGCACGCCTCGATTGGAGATGAGCAAATGAACCTGCGTCCACTGGTAAAAGCGCGAGCGCTGGTGGCTAATGGAGCGGACGAGGACGATGCCCTGCTCGCAGCCACGGCCAGGGACTACGGCTTTGGTGGTCCTATCGTCGCCCTGATCGACAACCCCAATCGCCGCGCGCCCATGCAACTCGCCGGCGCCACGGCGGCATTCACACCAACCCACGTGCTGGCTGCCGCTGTTGCCGTGCGCGCCAGCGCCAAAATCGGACCAAGAATTACCGGTGTTCAACCGCTGGCGCACCTGCTGGA
>JAPUKZ010000227.1 GCA_027295405.1 Gammaproteobacteria bacterium | reverse complement strand
GGATCCTCAAGGCCCATTACCTGATCACCAGCCCGCTGTTCACAGTGATGAGTGCCTCGGACAAATTCCACAACCCGACCAGCAGGATCAATGAACTATGGCAGACGGACTTTACCTACTTCCGGGTGGTGGGCTGGGGCTGGTACTTCCTGTCCCTGGCTACAGAAGCGGGACATCGAGCACACGAGAGGTGCGCCGTATCACCCCATGACCCAGGGCAAGATCGAGCGATATCACCGCTCGATGAAGAACGTGGTGAAGCTGGAGCATTACTACTATCCGTGGCAGCTGGTGAAAGCGATTGATGAATGGGTTCACCATTACAATCATGAGCGTTATCACGAGTCACTGGACAACGTCACATCGGCAGATGTCTTTGAAGGAAAGGGGAATGAGATACTGGATCAACGCGCCCTGGTGAAAGCCCGGACGATGAGGAAGCGAAAAATACACAAGCTGCGATTAGCAAGCTAGACTGAAGAAGCAACTGGCAGAGGAGTGTCTCTTATAAAACGGACCGATTGGTGTCATATCCTTTGCCGACGTACACCCAGAAGTAAACAAGGAAGACAGCGTTCTTTAGGGCACTTGAACGGCGCGGAGCCAATAGTTTATGGTTTTATCTAGAATCGGGACAATGCCGGATATTTTTTCTCCGGGAAATCGCGCGCGCTTTTTTGGTGCGTTGGTTCTGGGTATGTTGCTAATTTCTCACCCGGCCAGCAGCGACGACGCCCAGTTGGGATTTAGTACATCGATAACAATCTCCGGGCAGGGTGAGGCGAAAGTCGAGGCCAGCAGGTCCGCTACACATTCGGTGACTGAAGGCGATACCCTCTACGGAATTGCCTGGCGATACGGTATGGATTACCGCACCCTGGCCAGCACCAATAACATAGCTGTTCCCTATACGATTTACCCGGGCCAGCTACTGTCTCTCGATAGCGAGTCGGCTGTCGCCGTGCCCGCCGAGAGCGAGAACCCCGAATTAGCGCCAGCGCCCATAGCCACAACTGCGGCCGCAGCCGCTGGCGCCAGTACACCCGCACCCACGACTACAGCCGCGTCCAAAAGCACACTCAACGCCCAGTTGGGATTTAGTACATCGATAACAATCTCCGGCCAAATCTATGAGGCAGAACTGGTACCGGAGGATGAGGCCGTAGAGGCAATGGATGGCTTGCGGGAGCTTGTCGAAACCGCAAATATGGAACTCACCACACAACTGCGCGAGGACTTGCGATTCTCCCGCGGCAGCTTGTCCCCGTTGGCTGATTACCTCAACTACCTGTACCCCGAGTTGGACCTGGGAGCGCCAGAGACGCTGCTGTCTATCGAGTTGAGCGATACGCAACTGGATCGACTGCTCAACCGTTACTTTGAACTTTTGGAAGAGCGTTTACCCGCAGATTCTGATCGCCACAGCTATCTGGAAGGGATGGGCTTCAGTTATACAGACTTTCTTGCGAGGCGCTTGTCTGAGCAGTTGCAGCAGATCGGCGAGTGTTTTGCAGTGAAGAAGGAGGGGGCGAATGCCCGGCTTGAAGTGCATTCCAGCCCCGCTGCCTGCGCGGGCGGCCCTCCTGGACAGACCATCTGGGTTAACAAGATTCTGCTGGCAGATACGGAAGATGTCGTCATCGACGGGGAAGAGGTTGCACTACTGCTGGAAACCGGGCGCGAACGATTTATGGGTGACCCGGAGCAGGGCATTGGGGGTTATCCCGTCGAGAGTTTACTGGGACTGGTGCAGGCACTGGGAGATGTTTACGCTGCCAGTGGCTACGGTAATACCTTCTCGGCTGAGATAAAGATGCCCTTAATGGAACAACTGGAGCTAATACGACGTAACAGGGGGGTTAGTTTCGACCAGCTCAAGTCCATTGCACTGGAGTTGCAAACCTACTTCAGACGTCAAGGTTATTTCCTTGCCAATGCGTACATACCTCGCCAGGATTTCCAGGGGGCGACCGGCGCGGTCTCGATGGGTGTTTCCTTCGGTACTTTGGGCGATGTCACCCTGCGGAATGAGGATGATCTTCACTATTCCGCCGATGTTCTGCTGGATCCGTTCCGTGACTACATAGGCGAGAGGGTTTCGCGGGATATTTACTCTGCCTACTTTGCTGTCAACGACCTGCCCGGTGTGCGAATCCGCTCCGGTCTGTTTGAGCCCGGAGACGAACCGGGAGAAACGCGCCTGGTACTCGATGTGGAGGAGGAGCGCTTCAGGTTCTCGCTGGCGGCGGACAATTTTGGTTCCGACTTCACCGGCTCCGAGCGCGTGATTGCCGCACTGGACTGGTACAGCCCCCTGGGCCAAGGCGACTCCTTGAGTCTTGGCATATTGCAGTCTATTGATCCCAACGACTCTACTTTCGGTTTCGCCAACTACAGCATACCGTTGTTTGATATTGCTCACGAACTGGCTTTTGCCTGGGATTCTCACGAATATGATTCGATAGATTCACGTCTGGGCAGCCAGGTGCTGATTCATGGCGAGGTCGATAGCTTCTATTTCGGCTATAACTATAAGTGGCGACGCAGCAAGGGTCTTAATGTGCAGTTTGGCCTGCGCGGATTCGAGAAGCAGTCGGAGACTTCTGTGGATCTGGCGTCAGGCGGAAATACCCAGATCAGTAAACAAAAAACCGACGTGAAGGGAGCACTGATATCCAGCGGAGGTGATGTGTTACTGCCCAGGTCGCGCACGATAGTAGGTTGGCAAGCCTCGCTGCTCTACGGTGAGCAGGACGATGCTTCCAATTTTAGGATAGCAGATGACTATACTCGCTTTGCGTTGGATTCGAAGTCGATTACGGTATTGCCCTGGGGACCGGGTGCTGATATCAGTCATCTCTCCGTGCGTTTTGTCGGCGCCTACAGCGACGATATTTTACCTTCCTTTGAGCAAACTCCCCTGGGCGGCCCCTTTGGCGTTCGGGCTTATAAGAGCCACGACTTTACCGCCGATACCATGGCCTTCCTCAATCTTGAATGGCGAGTGGATGTAGGCCAGCATTTGTTCGGTTCTCTGGCCGACGACAATTCCCTGCGCCTCGGAATATTTGCTGAAGCAGGCTATGGTGAAGCGAATGGTTTTGACACCGCCGATGATAGCTCGGTTGACCTGAGCGCTTATGGTTTACTGCTCAGCTACCGGTGGCGCGAAAGCTTCACCGTGGAAGCCAGTTTGGCATTCCCCGGACATGATTCAACCAGCGACGACTTCACTGGTGAGATATCGGATGATGACTACAACTTTCTGTTTGATGTGCGATATGTTTTTTACTAGCGCATTGAGGATGAAGCCTTGAATAAACTTAATAAAAAATCCTCGCTTTACGATCGGTGCAATCTGCCTCGTACAGCCTTATATGTATTTGTCGCAGCTGCCAGTGGCCTTCTAGCCAGCGCTGCTACCCTGGCTGGGCCTGAGGGAGGTGTCGTCACGGGGGGGGAGGGCTCTATCGCTCGCGCGGGCACTACCACCAACGTGCAGCAGCTTACCGAGAGAATGAGCGTACAGTGGCAGAGTTTTGATCTGGGCCGCACAGAGACGGTGAACTTTCTGCAGCCGGACAGTTCCTCGCTGGTTCTGAATCATATCATGCAGAACGGTCCCAGCCAGATCGACGGTCGTATCAACGCCAACGGACACGTCTTAATGATCAATCCTCGCGGAGTTATATTCGGCGAGAGCTCCGTGATCAATGTGGGCGCCTTGACTGCCAGTACCCTGTGGATGAAAAGGGATGACTTTCTTAACGGTGACCTGGTGTTGAGAGCGCTGGATGATACCAAGGGCGTGGTGGTCAACAGCGGCCTGATCAATGCTGCCAGTGGCGGCGTAACCCTGTTGGCCGAAAGCGTTAGCAATGAAGGGCTGATCACCGCGGAGCTGGGCTATGTCAACCTGGCTAGCGGGCGCGAGGCTTACCTCACTTTTGATGAAGAAGGATTTCTCGGAGTAAAGGTCACTGAGGACGTTGTAGATAATCTACTTGGTGCCTCATCCAGTGTGGAAAACAGTGGCGAGATCAGTGCAACAGGCGGCAAGGTGATATTGCAGGCCAACGTCAGCAGCGGACTATTCGACAGCGCGGTTAACAACAGCGGGATTATTGAGGCTACCGGGTTCAATGATGGATCGGGTGGTACCGTGCACCTGCTGGGCGATACTGTGGCTGTTACGGAGGGGGCGCGGGTCTCTGTTGATGGCTTTGGCGGCGGTGGTGAAATTCTGGTGGGGGGCGATTACCAGGGTGCCAATCCGGCTGTCGACAATTCCCGCTTTACGACGGTTGCCCAGAACACAGTGCTATCTGCAAATGCAACCTCTAGTGGTGATGGTGGCAAGGTCATTATATGGGCCGATCATACGACACGCTTTGAGGGCGATATAGAGGCACGAGGCGGCGTTACAGGGGGCGACGGTGGTTTCGCGGAGGTGTCTGGCAAGGAGTTTCTGCAGATATCGGGGCACGCTGATTTAAGTGCCCCGAATGGCCAATTCGGCACGCTGCTGCTCGATCCCGGGACTGTCACTGTTCAGGATGGAGACGACTCAGTGCCGGATGCTCCACCTGATCGTAACGTGATAAACGACGGCTGGATCAATCTTCAGCTGGATTCTGGTGCTCTTGTGGTCACGACCACTGAGGCATCGGGCGGACCAGAAGATATTAATTTCAACGCGGGTGTTGTTATTGAGATTGAAAACGGCGACCTGACCTTCATTGCGGGCGAAGATATTCAGTTGGGCGATGCCACTTTTACAGGCGTAGGTACCGGGAACCTGTTCTTTAATTTTGGCCAGACTGCTGGGGGAGTTTTGAACCTGGATACGGCCACATTTACCACTGTGACCACATCGATCACAGGCGGCGCTAATAGCGACACGATCGTCGGTGCCAGTGCATATGAGGTCACCGCCGCTGGTGTCGGGACTGCAGACGGGAGTGCGTTCAGCTTTATCGAGAACCTGACGGGGACGGCGAATGCGGACACCTTCACGCTGACGGCGGGTTCGATCGTGAACCTGGACGGTCTGGAAGATAACGACATATTCAACATCATCGCTGCGACGTTCACATCGATCGATGGGGGTGCTGGCCCGAACGATGTGGTGAATTTTGCCGCTGTGGTGGACCTGGACGTGGTAGCGACCCCGATCAGCAATGTGGAGGTGGTGAACGCCAACGCAGTCGGTGGTGACACGCTCAGAGGCGCGACGGCCTACCTGTTCAAGACGGCCACCGGCGTCGAAGCCAATGGGGATACGGCCACGCAATACAACGGCTTTGAAGCCCTGGTCGGTACGGCGGTGGATGACCTGTTTGACCTGGCGGGCTTTGCGTTCACGGGATCTATGGATGGTTTAAGTCAAACTGCCATTGGCGATACGGTCGCGGGGTCGGCGGCTTACGAGGTGACCGGCGCTGGTGTGGGGATGGCGGGACTCAGCAGCTTCAGCGGTATTGAGAACCTGACCGGGACGGCGAATGCGGACACCTTCACGCTGACGGCGGGTTCGATCGTGAACCTGGCCGGTCTGGGAGATGACGACATATT
>JAPUKZ010000226.1 GCA_027295405.1 Gammaproteobacteria bacterium | reverse complement strand
GCGTTTCTCACTGCCGGGACACGAGCTTCGCTTTCACAAATCCGGTCGCGATGGCTCCGGCAAGTGTGACGCCTTCCGCACCGGTGTGTCGGAAGATGTGGTACTGGGCGTGCTGTACCAGCTCGCTGGGCACGAGAAAGAGGCGCTGGATAGAGCCGAGGGCCTCGGCTACCGCGAAACAACTATCACCGTGTATTCCGAGGCTGCGCAGCCGGTGCAGTGCTTCTGCTATTTTGCCACGCGCATAGACAATACACTTGCTCCCTACACCTGGTACAAGGAGCACGTTCTTATCGGGGCGCGAGAGGCCGCGCTACCGTTAGAATACATTGCCAGGATTGACAGCGTGCACGCTATTGCGGACCCCGATGTACGCCGTGCGGCAGCGCAGCGCGCCATTCACGAATAAAAAACCAACTCAAACAAAACCCCGGAGAAGCAGTGTTTTTGCGGCTTGCAGGCACCTGCAAGCGCCCCGGCAGCGATTTTTTGCGCTCGATTAAGAAAATTATCCCAATTTAGGCAGAGCATTCTAATAATTCTCGGTATCTTTGGCTGCGTAAACGGTATGACCGTGGCACTCGTTGCCGAACTTAACCCTCAACTGATATTCAGGAGAAGACAATGGCCACTGCAAACAAAGCACCTGCCAAGAAAGCACCCGCCAAGAAAGCTGCACCCAAGAAGGCTGCCGCCAAAAAAACCACCGAGTTTTCCTTCAAGGAAAGCGCCGAAAAGGTAATTAACATTTACCTGGGCGTTATCGGCACAGGCGTTGACGCGGTTCAGGAGACCCTCGAAACCCGCCGCAAGGAAAACGGCACGCGCGTCAAGGAACTGGAAAAGCGTGGTGTCAAGCTGCGTAGCCAGCTGAACAAGCGTTTTGACGAAATCGAAGTTCCCGCTTTCGACAGCGTTGTTGACGACATTAAAGAGCAATTCAGCAAGATCCAGGATCAGGTTGAAGAAGCTGTTGAGAACGTAAAAGACCGACTGACTCCCGCTAACGGCTAATTAGCGCAATCAGTTTTACCTGAAAGCCCTCCTGGTGAGGGCTTTTTTGTGGGCGCTGGTTTACGCCGGGGCAAGCTCAGCGATCCGGAAGACTGATGTAGCTAGCCCCAAAGCCAGGGTTGCAGCTACCAGGCCCAGGAATCTAGTCTTCTTCGACTTCGATTACTTCGCCGGCGCTACTGACCTCAATCTCATACTCCACGCCGTCGAGCCTCCCCTCCAGCTCATAGATCCGTTGGCCTCGTTCCATCTCGAACTCAGCCTCGGTCAGTTCGATGCCGGGCATGGCATCGAGTGCGGCAGCCAGCACTACCTCAGGGACGTCTGTCAGTGGAATTTCGACTTCATCGCCGGCCGACAATGAGGAGGGGGCCAGTAGCAGTGCCAACCCGGGCAGGATTGCGAGTAGTTTCATCATAGTACTCCTGTGCATGCAAAGCCTGATAGCAGAATAGACCTCTCGGGGGAGCTCCGCAATGTCGAAAACCGTCGCTATTCACCGCTCGGTAATACGCGGCAGCAGGTACTCGTTGCCAAGCGCCGCGTTCGCCTGACGGGCTGATAAATTTTGCCAGTCTATAATGACAATAGTGACTATCGCCAAAAGCAGGGCAAAGGGATATCCTGCCCGCAATAACTACAGCCCAGCCAATACAGTCCGGAGAACAACCATGCCCCAACTCAAGTCCGCCTATGATGAGGCCATGGCACAGCTCTCGGGTCCTGGTGCGCCCTTCGAAACCACTCGGGAGACCATTGCCGGAATCGAATACACCGTCTGTACCCAGGCACAACCGGATTTACGGGCGCTCTATACCGCCGCCGCGGAATTTGGCGACAAGGAATTCCTGATCTATGAGGGCGAGCGCTGGACTTTTGCGCGCATGTTGCAACAGGCCGCCAGCTTCGGTCATCAGTTGCTGCACAAATCCGGGGTACAAAAAGGTGACCGGGTAGCCATCGCCATGCGCAACTACCCCGAGTGGATGACCGCCTTCATCGGCATTACCTCAATCGGCGCCGTGGCCGTACCCCTCAACAGCTGGGGCCAGGCCAAGGAATTGGCGTTCGCGATTAACGACGCGGGAGCCCGGGTGGTATTCTGCGATCAGCAGCGCCTGGACCTGATCGCCGACAAGCTTGAGGAATTGGATCTGCAGGTTGTGCTGGCGCGTCCCGAGCGCGAGCAGCAGCCCGCCAATACGGAAACCGTGGATCAGTACGTGGCCGGTGCGGAAAGCGCCGCAATGCCCGAGGTCGACATCGACACCCAGGATTTGGCCATGATGTTATACACCTCCGGCACCACCGGGGCGCCCAAGGGTGCGGTTTCCACCCACCACGCCATTTGCCAGGCCATCGCCAATTTCGAATGCTCCGCCATGGCTTCCGCCATGATCAATCCGGAGGCCATTGGCCATATGCTGGAAAGTGGTTTTGAACCTACCCAGATGCTGGCCGTACCCCTGTTTCACGTCAGTGGCTGTCACGCCGTGTTCCTGAGCGCCTTCAAGGCCGGGCGCAAGGTGGTGATGATGCACAAATGGGACGTGGATAAGGCCCTGCAGTTGATTGCAGCGGAGCGTATCACCATCCTCAGTGCAGCCCCGTCCATGTTGATGCAACTGCTGGAATCCCCGCACTACGACCAGGCCGATACCAGCAGCTTGTTCGGCCTGGGTGGCGGCGGTTCCGCCACACCGCCGCGGGCCTCGCGGCTGATGCAGGAAAAGGTACCCAAAGGCTATCCGGGAACCGGCTGGGGACTGACCGAAACCAATGCCATCGGCACATCCTTCACCGGCAAACCGTTCCAGAACAAACCCGGTAGCGCCGGCTACGTGCAACTGACCGTGGAAATCAGCGTGCGCGATGAGGCCGGCAAGGAGGTGCCACCGGGTGCAACCGGAGAGTTGTGGATCAAGTCACCGAGCCTGGTCAAAGAGTACTGGAACCGGCCCGACGCCAATGCCAAGGATTTCAGCGAGGGTTGGTTCAATTCCGGGGATATCGGCTATTTCGACGAGGATGGCTACCTTTTTCTCTCAGATCGTGCCAAAGACATGGTTATACGGGGTGGCGAGAACATCTATCCGGCGGAAATCGAGGGGGTACTGTTCGACCACCCCCAGGTCGAGGACGTCGCCGCCTTTGGCATACCGGACGAGAAGTTGGGGGAGCAACTGGCGGTGGCCGTAGTCCCCAAGGCGGGCGCCACTATCAGCGAGGATGATATCCGCAGCTATGCGGGTGAGCACCTGGACAGGTTCAAGGTGACCCATTACGTTTGTATCAGGGACGAGTAACTACACAGCAATGCCACTGGCAAGGTACTGAAAAAAGACCTGAAAGCCCGGTACAGTGCATGAGCCGAAAATATGAACCCAAGTGTCTGGAATTAGAAGGACAATACTAAAAATATAGGTTCTAATGAGCCCGAATTACAGGCTTTTTTAAGACCAGACAGGGTTCCCAGCGCATGATGACATTCCCGGCTTCCAGAGCCAGCCAGGCCAGCAATCAGCCACAACTGATGCAGGAAGAAGCGGGGTTTTACCTGGGCATTGGTGCGGATCTGGAGGAGACGGGGCAGCAAGCCGCCACCACCGTTTTTGAAAAGTACACCCTCTGGCGCAATGGCGGGCGCCAGCAGGCCGACACGGAATTTAAGGGCAAACACTTTAGCATTGCCGTCGGCGGTGGCAATACCGTCAAGGCCCTGTACCGGGCCTTGCTCAACCAACACGCCTACGATATCAACTGGATCGAAGACGTCCGTTTTTTCTTCCTGGAAGAATCCACCGGCGAAAAGAACTGGGTCAGTGCCGCTCAATCCCTGATCGCTTCCTTCATCCGGCCTCTGGCGAGCAAACTGGTACGCCGTTGGGGGGTCAAGAAACTCAACCGAATGCTGGATCTGAAATACCCGGTGATGGAGGAGGATCTCGCTGAACAACTGATCGAGGTCATGCTCTACCGCATCAACCTGGCCGCGGTGCGAAAGTGTGTTCGCCGGGGGCAGACCGCCCGCGCCGGCAAACTCACGCAACAGGAATGCCAGCGCTACCACGACCTGCTGCTCCGCTGCCTGGGCAAATCCATGGCCTTTCACCTGATCATTACCGGGGTGGGAAAAGATGGGGATGTGGGGGCGTTCAGCCCCGACACCCCGGCCCTGGCAGAGAAAAAACCCGGCCTGGTAAAACTCAAACAGAGTAATGGCGCCACCCGGATCGCCCTTAACCGCGGCATCATAACGCGGGCGGAATGTGTCGCCCTGATCCTGTCCGGCAGTTTGAAACTCAAGACCCTGGGCCGGTTCGAAATGCAGGAGGCCGCGGACTTCGAGCAAACCGTGATGGAAACCCCGGTGCGCATGCTGCGCGAGCGGCGAGAGATAGCGGAAAAGGTTTACATATTTGCCGACGACACGGCCCTGCATTTTGATGAGGGAAAGTTCCAGTACCGCGAGAACGGCAAACTGATCACCACCAAGGCGGAGGTCCGTGTCGGTAGCGAAGAAAACGGGATCCACATCTTCTTACTGCACGGCTTCATGGGTTTGTACAGCTATGTGAACTTCCTGATTCGCTTGCCGGGTGCCTGGACGGTGTCTGCCCTGCACCGTGGTAAGCACGCGAAAAAGCTGGCGGAGAAGGATGTCTTTCCCCACTACGCCAACGCCCTGCGCAAGGCGGTCATGCAGAACTGGCGCAACCAGCGCCCCACCCCGGTAGCCTTTCATTCTATTGCTGGCACAATTTCCGACCATCTGCTGCTATCCATCGTAGAGGATCAGTCGGCGCCACTGCCGGAATTTGAAGACCTCAAAAAGAGTGATCAGATGCTGGTGGAAGCCCTGCGCTCCGGCGGCATTATTCACCTGGCGTCCTGGGCGCCCAGCGATATCGTGCATATTGCCGAGACCATCGATAACCTGATCGGTCACCTGCGCAAGCGCTGCGAACTGGACTACAGCGGCCCGGCCCCGGTATACCGCCTGGATCCCGACCACGGCCTCAGCCTGAACCACCCCGAGCAGGTTCTGGAGGCACAACCCTCACGACTGCTTAGCTTCGCGAAACTGCCTGCGGTTGAACAGATGATCAACGCGCTCAACCGGGGGTTGCGTTATCTGCTGGACAAACGCGACCTGCAGCAAGGCGTGTCCCAGCGCGAAATCCCCTACGGTCTGCGGGTGGTAGGCGGCCGGTTGTTGAAAAAGGTATCTTTCTACGGCTTGTTCAAGGAAGTCTGCGCCTCCCTGCACGATCCGCTGGAATACCAACAGCGTCACCTGCGCGCCCTGGACATCATTATAAAATACGATATCCCGTATCTGTCGGTTATCCACCACGACGACTTCATGGTATCGGCGAACCGGCACCGGGAGGAATACGCCTACCTGTTGCAGCGCAGGATGGAAAAAGACGGCGTCAAGCGCGCGCAAGATATAAGCGTAGCACTTAACTTCCTGCAGTTGGAACGGGAAGCTGAAGAATTACCAGCGGACCCGCTCAACCCGCACCTCATGCTCATGTCGACATCCCAGGAGGGCGACAGACTATCACGCCAGGTCACGGCCGCGGTCACTCAGTTTGTGAAAGACAACGTCGCCGTCGCAGTGGCCGCCGGTAAGACGCCGCCGTTGGCCAGTGTGGCCAAGTCGGAGGCGCGCAAAAATCTTTCCGGGAAACGCCGCAAGGCCGGTTAATCCAGGGCCCACCGGTCTGTCAGCCGCTGGAGCCAGCGATCGCACCGCCTATGGCTGTTATCACCTCACAGGAATTCGATGACTATATGATTCCGCTGATCGAAAGCCGCCGCGCAGACCCAGGGGATGATGTGGTGTCTATTCTGGCGGCGGCAACCATTGAAGAGAAAAGCCTGACCAATGAGGAAATACTGTCGTTTTGTCGCCTGCTGTTTCCAGCAGGTTCCAGGGACCACGTTATGACACCACAATTAGCCTGGCCTCCAAAGGCGACAGTTCCAGAGTTAGCGATTCATTGTGGTAGGAGAGGCTTTCGGAGATGGCCCCCTGGATATTACTCCACAACGCTTTCGCCACTCCGTTTAGATCGGAGTATTCCAGCTTCTGCTTAATTGGAGACTTGGCGAAATTCAAGGCGCTGATTTGCCAGGCTTGGGTTTTACCTTCCGCTCTGGGAAGCTTATTCACCAAAATCACCACCCCTTCGCTAGTGACGGAAGGGACAGCAACTAACTCGCTTTGGGCAATTCCAAGGGAGTCGCGGAGGGACAGCAGGGATTTCAGAAGAAAAGCAAAGGAATCCCGGTTCTGGAGCTGGTCAGGTAGACTGCCATAGAGCGATCGTGCTTTAGGAAGTCCCTGAATGGATCGATCCTCGCTTTCCACGATTCCCATCAGGTCATAACCACCTCGATTAATCCAGCGAGAATCATTATCGGCCACGAGCTCTTTAACTGACTCCATGGGGATGGGTAAGGCGCCCACGAGGTCCCAACCGGAAAGCACAAACACACCCGCTTGCAGGGCGTTGTAGGCAGCGGCCAGCAGATGGATTCGTTTAATTTGCTCAATCTGCTCGGGCGTAATTTGGCTGAGGTCTGGAATGTCCAGAGTAGCCGCGATTAATCCCGGTAGGGTGGAACATATACCCGGACTCATGGCAAAGACCTGGTTATAGGGCGCATGATCACCTGTGGTTTTGCGAATCACGGTTTGATGAATCTGCTCAAACAGTCGATCACCCCGTTCTTGCGTCCCTTCGTAGTCAAACTCCTGGCCGCCATTGATATTCAAATGGGTCGTTTCCAGCATCAGTTCATCATGGTTCTGCAAGCCGTGCACCATTCTGATCGGTTGTATCTCGTATTCCAGCATTTGCCGCAACATCAACCTTAGCGGGCCCCCATCTCCCACGACCAGAGCATATAAATACGCGGGCCGGGTGGTAAAGTCATAATTGAACTCTGGCCCGGAGGACAAGGATTCCTTAACCTTATCTAAATCTACATTGAGTTCCTGGAAGCTAAAACCGCCAAACTTACGGATCATCATACCCAACATATTGGTCACCTGGGTTGATAGCGGGTGACCCGCCAACCAGCCTTTCTCCGGGTCGGGACGGGATTCAATGCCCAGAAACATCGTGGCATCCAGGCGCAAGCCTCTAGTGCCCAATACTTGCAGGGAATGAAGCAGATCCGCCGTCAACAGGCGATGAGCTGCAAAGCTCGGATCTGACCAATTGAGGGACGGTTGACCTTCCTTAAAGATATGCAAATAGGCCCAGCGGCGGTCTTGTCCATCGACGCCCCGGACAATATCGGTAACGCTCCAACTACTTTCCTTGATTTCGGGACGGGCAAACACCTCCGCGTCCAGGGGCCCGATCACACCATACCCACGCTGTTTGAGGGTTTGCACCAAGGACTGGGAAAGATTCACACTGTCTTCTCCGGGCGGTATCGGGGGGAGAACAGGCCAGTCTTTGGGGTCAATTTCAATCATGGTGAAGAGGCCTGTAAACCCCGGAACATTCTGTTCTGCCAGGCGAAAGTCGGGGCCTTTTCCCGTATGACCGGGCACGAGATCACCAATAATGGCAATGCCATGTTGCCGTGCGGTGCTCACCATCTCTTGATATTGGGATTGGTCGCCATAACTGGGATCCACAAGCTGTTCGATGCGGTCAAAGTTGCCATCAATACTTGACCCGTATTCTGTTCCAGTGATACTCCCCGACCGTTTCATCGGGCCGGTGTGGATCGCTTGAATACCGATTTCCGAGAGTGTTTGATGGAGTTGAGGGGTGCCCAGAATTTCCAGGACTTTAGCGCCCTGGCACCCCATCAGAGAGTCAGGATAAGCCGCAAACCAGACAGAACTCAGCTTAAGGGCATCTTCCGGTCGCGAGTTTCCAAAGGCGTATTGCCATTGAATCGACTTTCCTGCCAAGGACTGGATCAGGGGCTCATATTTCAACAGCATGGAGCGGCTTTTTAGCCATTCTATATGGCTTGAATGCGACCCTTGATTCGGCGCTGCCGGGGTTTGGGAATTATCGCCCGTAGGCGTACGCGACAGCAGTCGATTGATAAAGCTGGGAAACTTCATGATATGACTTCCGATTTACGCTAGCTTACATAGCCGTCCCAACGGGATGCCGGCGAAGGGTGCCCATGTGCGCTGGCCGTATTCATGACGCTGACTCAGCTGGCGGAACGACATGACCTTCATGATCTGTCTCCGGTATTTGATCGGTTTCTCGTTTGAATAGATACAAAGTGAACATAATCACGGTGATGGGTATCAGCGAACAGTAGAAGGCTGTTTTACCGCCGAACAATTCAAACAAAGTACCGGTAATAATTGATCCGGTGGTGCCGCCCAGTGCCGAAAAAACCACGATCA
>JAPUKZ010000225.1 GCA_027295405.1 Gammaproteobacteria bacterium | reverse complement strand
TTCTCAAACACATCCGCGTCGCGGTTACCGGACACATACCACATCACCACCTTGTCACCGGCCCGTATCTGCTGGCCACCCAACTCGGTATCCACCTGGGCCCGACGCCGCATGTGGGCCAGCGGTGTTTGCCAGCGGATGATCTCAGAGACCATGCCGGGGATCAGTTTCGGGTTGTCGCGCAGTTTCTGGTACTCGATGGGAAACTGGTTCAGGGCCAACACCCCGCCGGTCATGGAATTGCGGGTGGTGTCGTTGCCCCCCACAATCAGCAGTATCAGATTGCCCAGGTATTCCATGGGTTCCATATTGCGGGTGGCCTCACCGTGGGACAGCATGGACACCAGGTCCGATGCGGGCTCGGCGTTGACGCGTTCATTCCAGAGCCCGGTGAAGTACTCCAGGCATTCCAGCAGCTCGGCGCGGCGCTGCTCCTCGGTGTCGATGACACCCAGACCCGGCAGGGCTGTGGCCACGTCAGACCAGCGGGTGAGTTTGTGACGTTCCTCAAAGGGAAAATCAAACAGGGTAGCCAGCATCATGTTGGTGAGATCGATCGATACCCGCTCCACCCAGTTGAAGGTCTCGCCCAGGGGCAGACCGTCCAGCACCGTGCCGGTGCGCTGGCGTATCAGCTCGACAAAATTTGGCAAATTGCGCGAGTCCACCGCCGGGTTGACCGCAGCGCGCTGCTGGGCGTGGCGCGGCTGATCCATGGAGATGAACATGGGCAGGCGAAAATCATCATCCACATCGCGGATGGTGATGTTGGGCTGGGAGGAGAATATCTCGTGGGAGGTATCCACCTGCATGATGTCGTCGTATTTGGTGACAGACCAGTAGGCGCCGAACTCACCGTCGGCACAGTAGTGCACCGGCGCCTCCTTGCGCAATCGTTCGAAATAGGGCCAGAAGCTATTGTTGGCAAATAACATCGGCTGGGCCACATCCAGTTGCTCCAGGGGTATGGTCCAGGGGTCTTGTGCAGCGTGATCAATCATTCTGTTCGCCCGGCCTGTATTCGGTGACTACTATATCCCCGAAGATGGGGCTTTGCCTATAGCCAGTACGAGCCCACGCGTGGCGACATGGCAGCAAGCCGGTTGGTTTCAACCGGGGTTTTCGTTGCTACCCGAATCATCAAATTCGAAACCCTCCTTGCCCATACGCAGGCGATGCCGTGGCCCCGGGGTATCTGCCTCACCGGAATCATAGCCCGCATCCCCCGCCCACATCGCCACCAGGTCGTCGCCGCTGGCGCCAATATGCGTGGCGTAATAGCGCGGCGGCTGGCTATCCAGAGCGGCCAGAGCAGCGTCGACACTAGTATGCAGCGCCAGATAATGCAAGCTGACATAAGTGGGCGGCACCAGTTCTATCTCTCCCTGGCGGTGCTGGGCCAGGGCTTGCTGGGGGGTGATCCACTGGCTCTCGGTAATCTCACCATCGTCGATGCTGACCTCACCCGCGGGAGCCCTGGCCGCAAAGAACCAGGTCGCAAAGCGGCGATTACCCAGCGCCGGTGGAGTCCAGTGAGAAAACCAGCACATGCTCGCAGGATCGATCTCCAGCGCGGCCTCCTCCATCGCCTCGCGCGCCGCTGCAATACGTGCGCGATGTTCCATATCTTCGCTGCCGCTGCCATCCTCTGCATCAATCTTACCGCCGGGGAACACCCACATACCCGCAAACGCTATCTTCGAATTTTTACGCAACATCAGGGTTTCCATGCCGTCCACGCCGTCGCGCAACAGCACCACAGTGGCCGCGGGAATCAACTCGGTATTGCTACCCCGGTCTCCCTCGCTGGATATCCGCTTGGCAAAATCCTGAAGTTGTTTGTCGTCCATTGTGTGTCCGCCGGGCTGCGCCTGGGTGAAATGCCAATACTACACTAACTCTTCGGCGCTGCTGTAGACGCGGTGGACTCTTTTCAAGCACGCGAGCCGGAACTCATGGAAGCGACGATGCGCTCCACCAGTTCAGGCGGGGTAATGCCGCGGTAACCAGCCGAGAATCAATTCATTGGTTTGTGCCGGTCGCTCCTGCATGATCCAGTGCCCACAATCCAGTGTTGCCATCTCCAAATTGGGCACGAAATCCTGTAGATCGGCTACCGGCGGCACCCTGTCGTACTCGCCATGGATCATCAGTGTGGGGCAGCGCACCCGCTGTTCCACAGCTGCCAGGGTGTGCCAGTTGCGAGTGAAATTTCGGTACCAATTAATGCCACCAGAAAAGCCCGAGTGCTTGAAGGCCTTCACAAATACCTGCAGTTCCTCCTCGCTCATCAACAGTTTTCCCGGCATGTGGTCGCGTTCAGCAATCGCCAGCATGCGCATCCCCCCACCCAGGTCCGGCGCCTCCTCCAGCCACTGCTCGGTGTGATACAGATTGCGCAGGAAGTTCTCGGTATTGGCCTCGAACACGGCAGCGGCGACTCCCGGTTGTCGATTGAAATGAACAATGTAGAAATCGGGACCGAGCTTCTCCTCCCAGAACTCAACCCACTCCCGGGTTCCCCGCCGCATGAACGGCACACTCAGGTTTATCACACCGGCGACACGCTCGGGATGCAGCAGTGCCATGTTCCAGACCACAATGGCGCCCCAGTCATGCCCTACAAACAACGCATCCTGGTAGCCGTAGTGATCCAGTAGCCCAACCAGGTCACCGGTAAGGCTGACTATATCGTAGGCTTCGACGGCCGCCGGTTTACTGGAATGGCCGTAACCGCGCTGATTCGGCACAATCACATGATAGCCCGCTGCCGCCACAGCCGGGATTTGATGCCGCCAGGAATAGGCGTGCTCCGGCCAGCCGTGGCACATGATCACCGGTTTACCGGCCCCTTGCTCGAAGACCTCAAGACTCACGCCATTGGTATCGATCATTGCCGAAGCTGGAAATGTGGGCATCGTGAATCCTCATAGGGAAGACAGTTGGCATTATGACACGCTTGGAAAAACCGGATTATGGCGCCAGTCGACGGCCGCCATAGCCACGCTTGAGTCTGGCGTGGTTCAACTATCTGCAATCCGGTGCTGGCAGCTATTGAACGGGGGGATTATGCTCTGTCCACGGCAATAGGTGATCCACCCACTCAAACGAGGTTTTCGCGAGATGTCACGGCTTCTGGTTATCAGTTCTGACTGCCACGCTGGCGCGCTGCCAGATACCTATAAGGAATATATGCCCAAGAAATACCACGAGGCAGCCGATGCCTGGTGGCTGGTGTACGCACGCGAGATGATGCAGCGTATGGGCACCTTTTTTGATCAGGAAGCCGTGGAGGAATTCGCCAGCCAGGCGGGCCAGGAAGGCACCGGAAAATTCCAGCAGGACGCCATGAGCAAAGCCCAGTCCGCGAGCGATGACGAGTTGCGGGCATTCCTTGACGACCCCGACAGTATGATCGCGCCCCGGCGCGGTGAGTACGATGCCCAGGTGCGCCTGCAGGAGTTGGAGGATGACGGTATTGCCGGGGAAGTGATTTTCCCCCAGATGGCACCCTTCGGGGCCGGTTTGATGCAATATCGGCGCCCCATTCCGCCGGAGCACAACCTGGCGGGCAACCAGGCCTACAACCGTTTTCTGGCCGATCTGTGCAGCAACAACCCCGGTCGTCACGCCGGTGTCGCCATCATCAACGTCGACGATATTGAAGTGACGGTTCAGGAAGTTCGGGAAGCCCATGCCATGGATTTGTTCGGCGGCGTCCTGCTTCCCACCAGCACCGGCGAGCACCCTTATTATCATCACTACGAGCGCTACGCGCCGCTGTGGGCGGTGTGTGAGGAACTCAGTGTACCCATTCACACCCACTCGGGATGGTCTCCGGACTATGGCGACGTGCCAGCCGCCACTCCCATGTATATCTCTGAGGTGGACATGTGGGCCCAGCGGCCTTTCACTGCATTACTCTGGTCCGGAGTCTTTGAGAAACACCCCGACCTTAAGCTGATATTCACCGAAACCGGCTGTTCGTGGATTCTGGAGACCCTGCGCAAGCTGGAATTCAAGGCGGACAATCCCCTCTTCGCCCACTTCACCAAAGACCTGTCACTGACGCCCAGCGAGTATTTTCAGCGCAATTGTTTTATCGGCGCCTCCTTCCTGCCACCGCACGAGGTCGGCGACCGCCATCGAATTGGCGTCGACAAGCTGATGTGGGGCTCGGACTACCCGCATATGGAAGGTACCTGGCCCAATACCATGGACAAGTTGCGGGAAACTTTCAGCCAGGTTCCCGAAGCTGAAATTCGTCCCATTCTGGGAACCACCGCAATGGATGTGTTTGGTTTCGACCAGGATAAGTTGTTGCCGATTGCCGAGCGCATCGGGCCGGAGCTCTCCCAAATCACGGGGTGATGCGCCTGATCAGCCATATGGGGATAGCCCCGAGAGTCTTGTTCCCCGGCCAACTGCACATGATAGGGTTCACGCAAGAACGCCGAGCGGCCCGGGGATCCTCCATCCAGCACAATCTTGATGCCGCCAACCCGCAGCCGGCGATATCGGCACCTCCGTCCAACAGCGTATTCAGCACCGGTAATATCACCCCGCCTATCCAGGGCAGTACCCGCAAGCTATCGAATGCAGTGAGAAATTGTTCGGTCTGGCTGTGATCGATTGCAGGCAACCGGCGCTCGGGGCTTGCGGGCGCGACATGGGGAAACACATCGCTGCTGCGATGTTCCTTCAACAGCCCGGCGAACGCATGAACACGCCCGTCTTCCATTGCGCAGGCTACGCACCAGCTACCCGTGTGGCTGAAAAACTCATGCGTTGAAACAGCTCTTCAAGATCTTTCTCTGGCTCTGCACTTACACGACGGATTTCATCCGCCAGAAGTAGATAGGACCATTTGCTTCGGTCGCTTTCATCACTGTGTAATAGGGTGAGCCCACTGACAAGACGATGGCGACGGTAACTGCCATTTTCCGCCTGGTCACGATCAAACCGCCGGACAAGCAGGACGTCTCGGTCTCCCACCGTTGAAAGTTTGCTGTCTGCGACATTTAGTCCACAAGTGCGAGCAAGTTCCAAAAGTCCATGCTCAACTCGTGGATAGTTCCACCGGTCATCCTCTCGACTGAATTTTGCAATCCAGAGTGCGCTGTCTTCTTCTACAACAGTTTTGGGACGCGCGCCGCCCATTGAGGTGCCAAGGCGCATCAGCTCTTCTGCTTGAACTCCGGCTGAGCCTGCTAGTTCAGGATCATCTTTAATGATCGCATCAGCAGCCTTTTGCAGCCGCTCAAGATCAGGTGTTTGATTGAATTTTTTTTCAGGA
>JAPUKZ010000224.1 GCA_027295405.1 Gammaproteobacteria bacterium | reverse complement strand
GGCTGGTAATAGTGCAGCATAAGAACCAGGCGACGAGCCAGCACCAGCACCTGCCCTGATTCGAGTTGCTGCGGCGTAAGCTGACAACTGTCGCGCACCGCCTCGCCATGTAATTGGAGGGAGCTGCCCTTTGCGGGCAGGCGTATGTCACACCCGACCCGATTGCGTTTCAACTTGATCGGGCTTCGACTCAGGTAAGGGTCCTCCAGGGGACGTGCTTTACTACCGGGTCGCAGCGATTGAAACCCGGTATCAGCCCGACCCAGTTTCACCACCTCACCCCGATGCAGCTGCGGTAAATCTGCAACCTCACCAATACGCTCGGCATCGGGATGGTAGAGAATAGTCAGCCGCAAACGGCGGCCGGAATCGGACACCGCTGGTTTGATAATAATCTCGGGAATAGTGAGATCGGGGCTATCGAATGCGGACATGGCTACACCTGAACGAGATATCACTCAAGCAGTTTAGCAGCTGGAGCGAGTTTAGTAGGGCAGGCTGGCGCCACCGTCCAGTATCAGATATTCACCGGTAACATTGGAGGCACCGACGGCAAAGAACCAGATACTATCCGCCACGGTTTCCGGGGTCATTATCTGGCCGCTTGGTGCCCGCGTCGTGAAGTGGTTTTCCACCCTGGCGTAGAGCTCCTCACCCAGTCCTTCTGCTAACCAGTCTCCTTTCACCATGCCCGGACATACCGCGTTCACCTGTATCTCTGGCCCAAGTTCCCGTGCCATGGATTTATTGATGGCCAGCATCGCCGCTTTGGAGCAGGCATAGGCCAGGCTGCTACCCACGCCCAACACCGCGGCCACCGAAGCCACATTGACGATGCTGCCTCCGGTTTTTTTCATTTCCGGAGCTACCGCCCGAATCATCTGGAAGGCACCAATCGTGTTCACCTGGTAGAGGCGGTGAAAATCATCCGCATCTATTCCCTCAAGATCGCCGTGGGGGCAAAACATGGTAGTTCCGGCGTTGTTCACCAGAACATCAATGCGACCCCAGGTGTCCACCGCGACACCGGCAAGCGCCCGGCAGGCGGCATCCTCGCCCACGTCTGCGCCGACGGCAACTGCCTCCACGCCTTGATCAAGACAGTATGCAACCACCTCCTCGGCGCCGTCGCGGTTGCTGTTGTAGTTGACCAGCACATGAAAATTTTCATGCGCCGCGCGCCGCGCTACCGCCGCGCCTATTCCGGATGAAGATCCGGTAACGATAACAACTTTTCCCTCGGCCTCTGCCATTAACTCACCCCTGCCCCTGGTGCAAAAAAGACTTCAAACAAGTACCACCACTAGCGAAATTACCAGTATCCAGGCAACGGCGCTGCGCGCCATTAGCCCCTGCAATTGCCCGATCTCCCAATCACTGACCTGGGAAAAGGCTTCAACATCGCCATTGTCGGAAAATACCGTGGATTTCAGTCCCAGCGCAGCGTGCGCGGCGTCGGAGATGGTCTCAGCTGCCGAGTTTTGCAGGTTCTGGATGCTGGAGGTAACCTGTTCGCGACTACCCATGTAATCTCCGGCCAGCGCAAAGGCAAACACCAGAAAACGCGCCGGCACCCAGTCCACCGCATGCAGCACACGTCGTTGCAAGCGTCTCATTTCAAGCTCATCGCGAAGCTCACCCGACAAATGCAGCAGTCGATAGGCCAGCGCACCCGGAGCACCCAGCAGGACAAAATAGAAGATCACCGCGAACCAGCGTTCAAATCCCATATAAACCAGATGCCGCTTCATCCAACGGTGCAAGTGCTCAGCATCAGCGGGATCCTGCTCGCCAGGCTCCGCCGGAAACTCCTGCCTGGCGAACAAAAAGGCCGCCTCGAAGTCTCCCTCCCGGCATTGCTCCCGGTAGTGTTTGAGTAAGCCCTCGTAATCCCTGCGGCCAAAGCAGTACAGCAATAACAACACATTCAGGGCCAGGCCAAATAGTCCAAACAGCCAGTTTTCGGCGAGCGAAAGCAACCACGCCAGCAAGGCTGCTGGCCCCAGCGTGGCGATAAACAGGC
This sequence comes from Gammaproteobacteria bacterium, assembly GCA_027295405.1. GTDB lineage: Bacteria > Pseudomonadota > Gammaproteobacteria > Pseudomonadales > Halieaceae > JAPUKZ01. The sequence goes on along the minus strand of JAPUKZ010000224.1, from coordinate 4,167 downwards.
TTAACTCCGCCGGCATACGGAAATCCGCCAACCGGTCCAACAGCGACTCATACCACTGATCCTTGTGTAAAAACCGACTGCTTCCCCAATACTGCATCAGGGCAAGAACTATCAGCAGGGCTATAAATTTCACGATTCTGAGTCGCCTTGTTCAATTTGATTGCGGTAGTAGCGCCAATCGAACGCGGGCCCTGGATCAGTTTTTCTTTGTGGAGCGATATCTGAATGGCCGCTAATGCGCGCTGGTGTAATCGCCGGATAGACCCGCAGAAGAACCCGGGTCAACCGCACCAGACTGGCGTACTGCTGCTCAGTATAGGTCTCATTGTCACTTCCCTCCAGTTCCACACCGATACTGAAATCGTTGCAGTCGCCGCGCTCGGCAAAGCAGGATTCACCGGCGTGCCAGGCGCGCAGATGAAAGGGAACGAACTGGCAGGGGCGGCCCTGCCGATCAATCAACAGATGGGCAGACACCTTGAGTTCCCGCAGCCGATCAAACCAGGGATGACACCCGCAATCCAGTTCGTTGCAAAAAAAGTCCTCGATGTAGCCGCCCCCGTACTCTCCCGGTGGCAAACTGATATTGTGTATGACCAGCAAGCTGATATCGGTCGGGTCGGGTCTGGCATCGTAGTTGGGCGACTGCCGGCGCCGTGCCGGCAGGTACCAGCCCTCTACTATCGCGTCGTTCATGTCCAGGCTCTGCGTGGAAACAGGAATATGATAGCTCAAGCTGCTACAATCGCCGCCTGATTTTCCAGGGAATTCTGATGCGCTTACCCGATTCCGCAGCAATACAGGCACAGGTGCGAGCGGCACTGGCAGAGGATGTCGGCAGCGGAGACATCACCGCGACCCTGGTACCCGCTGCTGCCTGTGCCCGGGCCAGGGTCATCAGTCGTGAGGCGGCGGTGGTTTGCGGCAGCGCCTGGGTCGACGAGGTATTCCGCCAGCTCGACCCCGCGGTCGAGATACAGTGGCGGGTAGAGGATGGCCAACACATAGCAGAACAAACAATCGTGTTCGAGTTAAGCGGCCCCGTCCGTAGCCTGCTGACCGGGGAGCGCTCAGCCCTCAACTTTCTGCAGTTGCTGTCCGGTACGGCGACGCGCTGCCAGCACTACGCCGACCTGGTAGCTGGAACTGGCGTAAAGTTGCTAGACACCCGAAAAACCATTCCCGGCCTGCGCACGGCGCAAAAATATGCGGTACGCTGCGGTGGCTGTTACAACCATCGCGGGGGACTGTTCGACGCCTTCCTGATCAAGGAAAACCACATCCGGGCCTGCGGTTCTATTGCGGCTGCGGTTTCTACTGCACACCAGAGCGCAGCGGGGAAACCGGTAGAAGTGGAAGTGGAAAACCTGCAGGAATTGGAACAAGCCCTGGCAGCGGGTGCGGATCGCATCATGTTGGACAATTTCGGCCTGGCAGCACTCCGCGACGCGGTGGCTCTGTGCGCAGGCAGAGCGGAGTTGGAGGCATCCGGCGGCATCACCGAACAGTCTTTGCGGGAGATCGCCGATACCGGGGTTGATTTCATTTCCATCGGTGCGCTCACCAAGGACATCCGGGCACTGGATCTGTCCATGCGGCTGTTGCCTTGAAACCCGCCCCGGCGGCTGCCTTGAAACCCGCCGGCGCTTACTTGAAATACGCCACACTATACTAGCAGTAGCCCGGATGTTGCATGAGTGACCCGGTTTCCGGGTGATTTTGCTAACTGGCAGCTTGTGTTGGCCGCGGCTTCAGTTGCTCTGACCGAGCATGGAAGCGAGATTGCCGCATCAGCGCTGTTAGTTTTCCTCACCGGGCATAAAGGCCATGCTTTGTTTTCGTCGCAGGACTGAGAGAGCGCAGCCACTGTCTGAGCGCTTTTTGCGAGTTTGCAGGGATGCCTGCCAGCGCCCCGCAGTCCTGTGACGAAAACAATGGTCAGCCCAGTGAGAAAACCTCCCAGTGCTGACGCGTCGAACCTCGCTACTATCCAGCCAAGCAGAAAAAACTGTCGCCTCGGGCATTACGAGCTGCCCGTCAGCAAAATCACCCGGAAACCGGGTCACTCATGCAACAACCGGGCTGAATCTGGTTCAAGGACTTCCCGGGTTTTCAGTCCAGCCAAATTCATTCTGGCAGGCGCGCAACAGCGCTTGCGGGTCGCAATCGCCTGGGTCTGTTTGCGGCCATATTCGATCAGGGTGTTCCAGGCTTTGTGCCAGGTTCAGGTCATTCCAGCCAAGCTCACGTAAGCCGTGAATCAGTTTGAGGGTGCGAAAGCCGTCAAACCACTGGTCGAAATGCCGGATGAAAGCAGCGGCGTTGCGGCTTTGTTTCTGGCAGTGCTGCAGGCATTTCTCAACGCCGTGGCGTTCCAGCACGTGAAGAGCCGGGGCGTACTGCTCCAGCGCGCTCGCCAGTGACTGTAGTGGCTGCCTGCTGTCGTACAAGCCGGGCACCGCCCCTAAAACCGCGCTCAGCGCATGGAAGCTGTGCGGATGATAGAACAGGGCCTGATCAAGTGGGTTGGCGCTGCTGGCAAGTTCTCGCAGTGCGGGCCCGGTGCCAAAAGGCACCCGGCCAGAGTGACGCGCGTCGATGGTGATTTGCGGAAAGTCGGGGGTGCTGACTGGTCCCAGCTTGGCGACTTTGTTCAACAAATAAAAATCCTCTGCCGCCGCACGCCGCGGGTATCCGCGCACCTGCTGGTAGGCCTCGACCGCAACGGACAGGCAGCTGCCCAGGGTATGAAAGGCGTAGGGCGATCCAGCGCTGCGCAAGCCCAGCACATAGTAATGCAGGCGCAATTCATACAAAGTCATGGGAAGGTCGGGCGGCGATCCGCGGGCAGGCCATCCGTGGGGCGGCGATCCGCGGGCAGACAATCCGTCGGGCGGCTGCCGATGAACAAAAGGGTGGGTGATGGCAACGGCTGCAGTGGGCTGCAGTTCGGCCTGGTAAAAATAATTCTCGGGCAGGTGCGCATCGGCATCGCTGCTGTGCAGCCAACGGGACCGGATGCGCCCGGCTTGATGCAACCCGGCGGCGATGTCACAGCCGAGTTTGCGGGCCAATCCCACCCCCTCGCGGCCTGGCAGGGGTTGCGGGCGTTCCACTAACAACAGATCAGTGGATGCCGATAGTGAATGCAGGCTGCTGTGCGCCAGCGCCAAAGCTGGATGCTTATTGCCTGCAGCCGGCGCTAGTTCCTGTAGCGCCTGCCGTAGCGCGTCGTTGCAGTGTGCATCCGGGTCCGTGTCAGGTCGATTGAGTACCACGATGATAAGCAGTTCCTCGACCTTCCCGGCAAGCCGCCGCAGCCTGTCGGTGACTGTGGCGGATTCGCGATAGGCTGGAATCACCAGCACGTGATGGTAGTGGCAATCAGGTGGCTGCTCAGCCAGGAGCCGGGCTTCGGGTTCAGCGTAGCGCCGCAGGTATTGGTTCCCCATTCAATGCAGGGCAGCGCGAGTAGGCAGCCGGGCCACAATGCCTGCCTCCAGTTCCAGCAATTCCTGCCAGCGACCGGCAACTGTAGCCGCAGGCAGGTAGATCCCCGCCAGATCCAGAAACAGCTGATAGTGACGCTGTTCCGAGCGGGTGATGGACTGGTAGAACTTTTTCAGGGGGCCAGGTTCCAGCGCCCGCGCGACCAGGCCGAAGCGTTCGGCGCCGCGTGCTTCAATGGCAGCGGCGACCAGCAGGCGATCGAGGAGGAATTCATCGCGGCCCCTGCGAACGGCCTTGCGAAACTCCATCACGTAGGGATCTTTCTGGTCGGCAACGGTTTTCAGACCGCGGGCGTGAATCCATTTCACCACCTCCCGGTAGTGGCTGAGTTCCTCCACCGCCAGATCGGCCATGGCGCTGACCAGTTCGATGCGATCGGGGTAGTGCGACAGCATGGAGATGGCCATGCCAGAGGCTTTTTTTTCCGCTGCGGCATGGTCCAGCAGGAAGCTGCCAAAATCCGCCAGCACCTGCTCTGTCCAGTCGCTGGGGTGTTGTAGAGAAGCGGATTGGTCATGGCGGCTATGGTACAATCTTGCGGCCTTTCTCCCAAGTGTACCTCGTCACTCATATTGTAACATTCAGCGAGTCGCCACGGGGTTAGCAGCAAGGCGCGTTTTCGCGGGCATAGTGGCGCTACGTCAAGAAAGCGCAACG
>JAPUKZ010000223.1 GCA_027295405.1 Gammaproteobacteria bacterium | reverse complement strand
AGTTTTCTAATCATTTCATCTCCAGTCTATTGGCGCGGCGTGCTCCCCCCCAAGCCACCCCAGGATTACTCCGCATCGCACCCGGGTAGAAACGGCCGCATACTAACAGGAAGTGTGGGTGTGGCAAGTAATTAATACCATGGCCAAACACGCCAGCCGCGTGGCAATTGGCTACCAGAGGGAGCTTACCGGGGCGGAAGCTCGCTGCTCGCCACCCGTCTTGCTAAACCGCACCCCATGGGTCATATTGAGGTGCTGCCAGGCCACCCAAAAAAAAACAGGAACTCATAGCCGATGCCAAGTCCCAGCGATGCCGGCGCGGCCCCGGAGTACAGGCCAGCTACTGCGGCGGAAACGGTGAATCCCTACTCCAGTTCCAGGGCGGGCTTCTATGCCCTGGGGCTTCTGACGGTAGTCTACAGCTTCAATTTTATCGACCGGCAACTGCTGGCCATCCTCCAGGAATCCATCAAGAGCGATCTGGGCCTGTCGGACAGTCAGCTCGGCTTGCTGACCGGTTTCGCCTTCGCCGTTTTTTATGTCACCGCCGGCATACCCATCGCGCGTTGGGCGGACCGCTCCAATCGCCGCAATATTGTGGCTCTGGCGGTATTTTTATGGAGTTTTATGACGGCCATCAGCGGCCTGGCACAGAATTACGGCCAGCTGCTGCTGGCCCGCATCGGTGTGGGTGTAGGGGAAGCAGGGGGCAGCCCGCCCTCCCACTCCATAATTTCCGACATATTCCCGGCGGAGAAGCGGGCCACCGCCATCGGCTTCTATTCCACCGGGGTCAATATCGGGATTTTGTTTGGCTTCCTGCTTGGCGGCTGGCTGAACGAGTTTTTTGGCTGGCGGGTCGCCTTTATGGTGGTTGGTGTACCGGGCCTCCTGCTGGCCGTATTGGTCCGCACAACCCTGGCGGAGCCTATTCGGGGCATGGCCGAGCGGCGCCAGGTCTCGGACGAAGAGGTTCCCTTCAGGAACATACTGAGCCTGCTCTGGAGCCGGCATTCTTTTCGCCACATGGCGCTGGGTGCCGCGCTGAACGCGTTCGCCGGTTACAGCATCAGTAGCTGGACCGCATCTTTCATGATCCGCAGTCACGACATGTCCACCGGTGAACTGGGTACCTGGCTGGCATTGATCATGGGTCTCGGCGGCGCGATTGGTGTTTTCTTCGGCGCTTTCATCGCCGACAAGCTGGCGCCGCGAGACAAGCGCTGGTACATGTGGCTACCAGCGATCGTCGGCGTTTTCAGTGTACCTTTTGCGGCGTCTGTCTATCTGGTGGATAACCCCTACTCGGCGCTGACACTGGCGGTGGTTCCGGGTTTGTTGCACAACGTCTACCTGGGCAACACCATCGCCACCACCCACGGCCTGGTGGGTTTGCGGATGCGCGCCATATCTTCAGCGATTCTGTTCTTGATCCTCAACATCATAGGACTGGGTGCGGGTCCCTGGACTATCGGTCTGCTCAGCGATTACCTGGCGCCCAGCCTCGGCAACGACTCCCTGCGCCAGGCCATGCTTTACGTGATCCCGCCCATAATGCTCTGGTCTTCCTGCCATTTTTACCTGGCCTCCCGCACCCTGCGGCAGGATCTGGAGGCGGCGCCGGACTAGGGACTGGTAAATCTCCTCTGCTAGTTCCCGGCCAGTTCCCGGAGAATAATGCTCCAGTGCTCCAGGGCGCCGTAGAACGACGCGATGGGCACGCGTTCATTAAGACCGTGTGCAAACATTTCATCAGGGTCCTGGAACACGCCGCTTACCGCCCAGGTAGGAATGCCTGCGTTACGAAAATGCATCCCGTCTGTGCCGCCGGATTCCATGTAGGCGATCACTCCCAGATCGGGGTAGCGCGTGTGGACGGCCTTGCTTACCGCGAGGGCGACATCGCTGCGCAGTTCTGTTCGCGGAATAATCGCCCTGGTTTTTCAATACTTCGGTAATCAGTTGCCAGGAAGAAACCAGATAGACCCCGGTTCCCGGCACCTCATAGACCAGCCCCTGCTGTTGCAGAGCCTCGAACAAAGGGTAGGGATTTTCAATCAGTCCGAGGTCGAGAAAATTGTGGTTCACTTCCTTCACCGGGAGATTCAGGTGATTGAGGTGATCAGGACAATACCCAGCACGAGAGCGACGCCAGCGACCACAACTCTGTTCATAGCCCGGTTCCCCATTACCCTGGTTTGCTGCTTCAGTTGTGGAGTGAGTGCCTTCAGGTCATCCGGGTACACCGGCCTGGCAACCTCGTGGCTTTTATCCTCGAGTACGGCCAGGGCATCACCAAGCTGTTCATCAAGCATAACGTACAGGTGCTGGGGCACCACACCGACGTGCGCGACCTCGTCCAGATGAGTCGGAATCCCCTTGGCTTCCAGCAGTGCCGACAGCGTCAGCAACAGTGCTGTATCTGTTGATTCAAGAATAAGTTTCATTGCAAACTCGATTTCCTGGTTCTTGCTCACTGCAAGCGGCTCGCTCAGTATGCAGAAAACAAGCTGTTCCGTCCAAGCTACCACAGCAGGCTTGTAACCCACCAGACAAGGAGGAATCCCAGCTGCAGCGAATTCGCTATACTGGCTCTGAAAGCCAGCGGTGCTGCGCCAGGCCTCCAGAGGAAGTCACTTGCGGCAATCAGCGCTGAAGACTATTTACGATAGCAGTATTTGTTGATTACCGCTGAAAGGAGTCATCATGTATCAGGGAAGTTGTCTTTGTGGATCCATTACCTACGAGCTCAGCAGCGAGCCGGTGAAAGTATCACACTGTCACTGCAAGATGTGCCAGAAGCAACACGGTGCCGCCTTTGCCACCTACGCACGCGTGCCGGTGAAGGATCTCGTGTATACCAGCGGCACGGAAAACCTCAGCATCTACAATTCATCCGCAACCGTGGCCAGGAAATTCTGTAAAGTGTGCGGCTCGAGCCTGGAGTGGAACGCCGGCGCCAGCCTTCCGGAGTGGACTTCAATAACGCTCGCCAGCCTGGACACCCCCTACCAGCCAGAAAATATTATCGATCTCTGTACCGAGACCAGGGTGAGCTGGTTCCCGAACAACGGTTCGGGGTAAGCGCCGATCCCATGGAATCCCTTGGTTCACTGCTCAAACAGGTTCGGGCCTGCACCCTGTGCGCAGAGCATCTGCCACTTGGCCCGCGCCCGGTGGTTCAGCTCGACCCCGGGGCTCGGGTGCTGGTGGCCGGCCAGGCGCCGGGGCGCAAGGTTCATGCCTCGGGCAAACCCTTCGATGATCCCAGTGGCGACCGCCTGCGGGACTGGATGGGTGTTAGCCCGAAACAATTTTACAACCCTGGGCTGATGGCGATCATTCCCATGGGTTTTTGCTATCCGGGCACCGGAAAATCCGGCGACCTGCCGCCGCGCCCCGAGTGTGCCCCGGCCTGGCGCGAGCGTCTGCTGCAACAGCTACCCAACCTGGAACTCACCCTGGTGATCGGCCAGTACGCCCAGGCCTGGCACCTGCAGGGACCGGCGGCGACGGTTACCGAGAACGTATTGGCCTGGCGTGAGAGCTGGCCCACCGTAGTGCCACTACCGCATCCCAGCCCCCGCAATAACCTGTGGCTGCGCCGCAACCCCTGGTTCGAGGCGGAGCTGATTCCGCGCCTGCGGGAACGGGTAGCTGCACTCATGTAAACTAGGCCGACAAACCGCTCCCTCCAGCCATGAAAAAACGGCAAACAAGCCTATGAGCCTCCACGGCC
>JAPUKZ010000222.1 GCA_027295405.1 Gammaproteobacteria bacterium | reverse complement strand
ACCCAGCCGGCCATCATCTGCTCATCGAACAGGCGCAAACCCAGTTCCCTCTGCACTACTTCGCGTACCAGGGCAAAACTGGCAATTGCCAGTGCGTCGGTTGCTCCCTGGCGGGCAAACCGCCGGCGCAGATGCTGGATGTGCGACCTGAGCAAGTCGCTGTTCTCAGTGGAGAGTCGATCACCCCGGGTGTTGATGTCGGCGATGGTTCGATTAAATTCCCCTGGTCCGGAGAACAGCCGGTCGCCGAGAAGCAATGCAGCACGGTCCGCAGACTGCTGCAGCCAACCGGGTTGAACGCGTGCTCGTTCGGGGTAGACACCGAACGCCGCGCCTGGACGCGCACTGGGGCTAAACACCGAAACTCCTCAAAAATAATTGCCTGCCACGGCGATACCATTGTTGTGCCAGGGGTGCACTGCCGTGGTCGAAGCGCACTTGTACCCGTTCACCAAAGTAAGCCCGCGGAATTTCCCCGGTGAATGCCAACTCCAGTTGAAAAACTTGCTGCCGGGCCCGCCGGCCATGTTGATCGGTCGGATCAACCTGAATCTTGCCGCCACCGGCGCTGCCCAACACGCTGCTGGGCAGGTGATAATTCGCCGCCGGGATTTCCCGTTGAATACGTGCCGTCACAGGGCGGCCTGACTGGCTGTTGAACATGATCTGCACATCCCGGGTTTTATCGCGTACCAGGGAAATATCGGCCTGGGAAATCACCACCCTGACATTGGTGTCCTCCAGCCGCGCAACATAACCCAGCAATTGCCCTTGCTTGACATACCTGTCTGGGAAATCCTGGGCCGCGGGAACTATGAAGGTGCCGGCCGCGGGCGCCGTTGCCACCTGTTTACCAAGCTGTTCTCTGGCCTGTGTTAACTCCGTGCGTTTGTTCTCGAGCTCTTCAGCGATTATGTCTACCTGCACGCGATCTGTGGAGAGGGCGGCCTGGTAGCGACTTTTCAGCTCCTTCTCCTGGGCTATGAGTATTTGTACCCTGTGCAACACGAACGGATCTTCGCTGCGAAACAGCTCGGTATCAGCGTCCACATACTCGCCAGGAGTGGCCAGTACCTGGAGGATATTGCCTGCAACGCCCGCTCTGACCTCAGCGTGATCGGGCATCCAGATAACACCGTCAACACGGGTCCAGAAGGGCATGGGCAGAAAACAGACCACCGAGCCCAGGGCCATCACAAAGGCGAGACTGGCGCTTACGGCGCGTGTCCGGTAGCGGGCGATCCGCGGGCTGGCGAACAGAAAAATCAGGGCTTTGGCCAGCGGCAGTATCAGCATGCTAAACGCCACCATGGCCGCCAGAATCACACCGACAAAAAAGAACTTGCCGGCCACGAAGAGAATAATCGAGACAGCGATCAACAGGCGGTAGCAGAAAGCGGCAACGCCATAACAGGTAAACCAGGTGCGCTCGCCGGAGGCCGAAACCGGGGACTGGGCCTCTTGCACACCGAATCCGTAGTGTTGTATCAGGTAGCCATAGAACCTGTTAGAGCGGCTCGCCAGATTGGGTATTTCGATGGCATCCACCAGCATGTGGTAGCCGTCAAACTTCAGCAGTGGATTGCCGTTAAACACCACCGTTGAGAATCCGGCGATGAATATAACCACGGCGGCCATATCGCGAACAACTCCCGGCTCCACCAGTAACCACAGGAACACCGCCAGCGCGGCAATAAACAACTCCACCATCATGCCGGCGGCGCTCACCAGGATGCGTTCACGCTTGGCCGGGAAAGCGGATGCGGCAGAGGCGTCCACGAAGGGCACCGGTGTCAAAACCAGCAGGGCCAGGCCCATATTATGCACTTCGCCACCCCAGAACTTGACGGCATAGGCGTGACCCAGCTCGTGTAGCCCCTTGACCAGGGGAAAGCTCAACCACAGCAGTATCCAGTTGTGAGGTGCGAGAGTAGTTTCAAGAATGTGGCTACTCAGCGCAGCCCAGTGTGAAACGGTGAGAACCAGGGCGCTTGCCACCACCAGGCACCAGAGCGCGACGGCCTTGCGGCTGAACAGGGGTTTGACCAGGTACAGGGTGCGCCGTAAAAAATTCTCCGGGTCCAGCAGCGACCAGCTTTGCGACATGGGGCTGAGGAAGCGGCGTTGCCGACCGGCCTGTTGCTTGCTCTGGTAGCGACGAAACAGCTCCTGGGTATCGGGCGAAACGTCACAATGCAGCACATCGGTACTGTGAAGCCGCCACAGCAATTGGATGACCTCGTCCTGTGTGGGAGCGCCTGCATCGCCGAATTTGCTGAGCGTTGCATCCCAGATATCTTGCATGGTGTTGTCGCCATCCATCCGGCCGATCAAATACCAGGCAGTGGGCGTGAATTGAAAATGACGCGCGGTACACTGGTCGTGCAGCACGTACCACAGCTGACTCCGGTAATAGCGTGGCTCCACCACAACGTGACTGCGCAGTCGGGGCTTCAGCTCCGCTACGCGATACCAGGATGTACTGGCCAGATTTGGCTGCATGCTCATTTCCTCAACCCAGCCACGACCAGGTCCACATCCGCAGCCAGTCGACCAGGGAGTGGGTCCAGATCCAGATCAGTTTGCGTTGCTCAATATCTATTTTTGCAACGCCCTGCATGCCCGGGCGCAAATGCGCGGTGTCACCCTCGAGGCTCGCCTCCACGCGGAAGTAGTTACGTCCGTCCTGCGGCGTTGATACCGGTGTGATCTTTTCCACGGTAACGGGCATCAATTGGTTGGGCAGGGCAGAGAGCACCAGCTGGCCGGTCTGACCCTCGGCGAGCTCAAAGACCTCCCGCTCATCGATCTGCACAACCACCCGGTAGGAGTTCAGGGGAGCCACGGTAAACAGGACCCGGCCGCGCTCAACGGGGGATCCCAGTTCCTGGAAGAGATCGCCGCTGACGACCACGCCGTCAAAGGGGGCGACCAGCTCGGTGCGCGCCAATTGCTCATTCAACAGCAGCAATTGCGCATCCGCCTGTTCAATCTGGGCACTGAAAATGCCGATCTGGGTACGATCATGCTTGCCCAGGGCCTCCCGGTATTCCTTGCGCAATTGCGCCCGTTGGCCACTCCAGCGCAGTCGCTCCAGAAGCAGATCCTGGTCATCCAGCGAGCCCAGGACCTGGCCGCTGCTAACGAGATCACCCGGCCTGACAGTGGCGGTCTTGATGAAGCCGTCCATGGGCGCAACGATTACACGCTGTATCGATCCTTCCAGCACAGCCTTACCGGAAGTGCGGTAGTCGCCACTGAGCAAGCTCAGCGCGATGACGCCGGCTGTGAACAGGCCAGTTCCCAGTTTCAGTGCCGCGTGGGATGGCCCCAGCAACTTGTGTATAAATCCGGTGCCGGAGTCCCACAGTTGCAGCAGCGGGTGTCGTTCTTGCTGGCGCTTCAACTCGAGGATGGGACCCAGCAGCGCCGCAACCACTTCGAAGTGCTTGATGCTCTCTGCTTCGTAGGGTCGATCAGTCAGACGCTCAAAGCTTATGGCACCTACCAGGGTGCCCTCGCAAGACAAGGGCACGGTGCAGACGCTGCCGGTCCTGTGTTGGCTGCAAAGCTGTTTTGCGGCGCTCAGGACCTGGCCGCTGCCGCCATTCTCGGCGGGGTAGCTCAGCGTGGTCTGCTGCTCCAGAGCCTCTGCCATAACAAGTTCCAGGGCACGGGCCAGGTTGGTATGACCGTCAAAATTTGCACTGTTGGACACCGCCTGCAGGATCATTGCCTTCTGCTGCAGGAAACCGATGCAGACCCGCTCACATTGCAGGCTGCTGACCAATTCCGTGGCACAGGCCGTGGTGGCGGCCTGAAACCGGGAGTGCTCAAGAGCGGCGGCAATGATCTGCAGTACTTTGCCGGGAAGATCGCTATCCGCACCCGCT
>JAPUKZ010000221.1 GCA_027295405.1 Gammaproteobacteria bacterium | reverse complement strand
GATTTGCGGGTAGTGGACATGGGCCCACTCGGGTTCGATCATCTCGCACCAGCCGCGGTAGGCCTTCAGGCGCCACTCCAGTAACCACTCCGGCTCGTTCTTCTTGGCCGAGATAAAGCGGATGACATCTTCGTTGAGGCCGGGGGGTATCGTGTCCGACTCGATGTTGGTGGTGAAGCCGGCCGCGTATTCCCGCTCGATGGCCTTATTGATCTGGTGCTGGGACATCGCTACACCTCGCTCATCGGAACGCTGGCGATAGTATCCCTGGCACGGCTTTCCTGGCGATCGGCAACCTCACGAATCTCGCGGCGCAGAACCAGGTCGGCCACGGAGATATCTCCGAGGAAGTCGCGAATCTGCTCACTGAGATCCATCCACAGGTAGTGAGTCAGGCAGGTCTCCCCGTTCTGGCAGTCACTGGTCCCGCCACAGCGGGTGGCATCCGTGGTTTCGTTGACCGCATCGATCACTTCCGCGATGCTGATGCTGTCAGCCGGCTTGCCCAGGTGGTAGCCGCCGCCGGGGCCGCGTACGCTCTGGACGAGTTCGCGCCGGCGCAGTTGGGCGAACAACTGCTCCAGGTAAGACAGGGAAATGTCCTGGCGAGCGGAAATACTGGCCAGGGGAACCGGCCCCGTGTCCTGGTGGAGGGCGAGGTCGAGGATGGACGTTACGGCGTAACGGCCCTTGGTTGTCAGTCGCACGGCTTGGTACTACCTCTGGGTCGGGCCCTTTGAGGACCGAAACTATCCCATACCCGAGCATTTTAGTCAAGTATAGCGCTCGCCTGGCGGCAGCCCTGTGCCATGGCGTGTACTGGCCACTGCCCGTTTGACCTGCCTGTTGATTTGCGACGAATATCGCGCCAATTTTGGCAGCAATTTGCAAGCAAGCGTGCACCACTGAACGCTACGTAAAAGCCATATTGGTCAACAAGCTAAGTGACCAGTCCAGTCTTCTAACGCAAGATAATGCCCGACATTGTAAAAAGCTTTATCGTTGGTCACGAGTGTTGCACCGGATGATACGGAATGTGCAGCAATCAGCATATCCATAGCGCCGAGTGATTTTCCGTTCTTTTCACAAGCGGTACGCAATTCTGCATAGGCTTCTGCCGCGTGAGAATCCCAAGGCAGTATTTCAACGCGCAGCAAAAATTCCTTCACGATGACCGGTAAATGTTTTGCCTCCGGCTTTTTGGCAACGCCCCGTAATAACTGGGCCTGTGTTATCGATGAAACACAAATGCTTGCCATTGGCACATTTTCCAACTGTGCCTTGATGGCATCGTTGGTACCTTTGATGATATAGCTGGCGGAATTGGTATCGAGCATATAGCGCTTTATTTCTTCACCCATTAAAACAAATCCTTGTCTTCTGGACGTTCATTATCACGTGCTGCCATAAAATCTTCGGGAATTTCTAGCGTATTAATCAGCTCGAAAAATTCAGTCCAATTACTGGGTTTACGAGACAAGATCACGTCACCAGTTGCCGGGTCCTTACGGATATAGACTTCATCCCCTTCAAACCGGAGATTGACGGGCAAGCGCACGGCTTGAGAACGGCCATTCATAAATAACTTTGCTGTCTGAGGCATAATAACCACCTTTCATTTATGTCATATACCACAGTATATACTAGTTCTGGTATATATCAAAGTATATTATTGAATGGAAAAGGATTAAGGTCGATCAAAGGGCAAATTTGACTGCTGTCCCTTCTGAAAATTAGATCGTTACACTCAATTCCCAATCTTGGTGCGCATTATTTGGTTGTGTCGCAAAGTTGGCCGACCCAACCGGCAGGGACGCCGCTGAATAATCAGTTGGTATAGATACCTTCGTGCTCCGGTTAGGAAATGAGCGAATTTGATCTGCATGAGCAACGCGCGCAATTCGACCTGATCTAGGCGCAACCAGGACCTCAAGTTTCAGATAAGAGACTGTTGGCAAAATCCTTAGCTCAATGGGTCTCTAGTGAGCGCAGGATAAAGGTTCAGCCTTCGAGATAGTCGCGTAAGAATATGAATTTTGGGGATTTTCCTGAACATCCCGCAGGACGCGGGAGATCAGAAGGACTGTATGGCGGAGAGGGAGGGATTCGAACCCTCGATAGGGGTAAACCTATACGCCCTTAGCAGGGGCGCGCCTTCAGCCGCTCGGCCACCTCTCCGTTTCAGGCGCGGGATGATATCACAACGGAGAGAAATTCAAAGGTCGTGGAGCTGGATTATTCCCGGGGTTTTTCGTTTCCCTCTGTGCTACGTTCGTGCCCGTCTTCGGCATGGATGCGGTTATAGATTTCCTCACGATGAACGGCAATACTCCTGGGGGCATTGACACCCAGGCGCACCTGATTGCCCTTGACGCCCAGCACGGTCACCGTCACTTCATCGCCCACCATCAAGGTTTCGCCTACCCGTCGTGTGAGAATTAACATGTCACTTATCCCAGTTGTCTATGCGGCGCACTGCTCGCACCCGCCGGCCAATTCCTGCGGCAATGCCACACCCTGTGGTCTACTTTACTTCCCATAACTAAGTATCGTTCAGATTGCGACAATTGCAAACCAACCCACCCAGGATTGGTTAACAGGTCTTACCTTACTTAGGTTGACGAAACCGCGGAAGGTTCCTCGGCCAGCTCAAAAGACGAGTGCAGGGAGCGCACCGCCAGCTCCAGGAACTTCTCATCAATCACCACGGAAATCTTGATTTCCGAGGTGGTGATCATCTGGATGTTGATTGCCACCTCCGCCAAGGCGGCAAACATCTGGCTGGCAACACCGGCGTGGGAGCGCATACCCACACCCACCAGTGAGATCTTGGCGATTTTGTCATCAGAGCGCACTTCCCGCGCCTTCAACTCCGTGGCCACGCCCTGCAGGATCTTTTCCGCCCGCACCATGTCGTCGCGGTGTACGGTAAAGGTGAAGTCGGTGCTGTTGTCCTCCGCCACATTCTGGACAATGACGTCCACTTCGATGTTGGCGGCGCCAATCGGCCCGAGGATTCGATGGGCCACACCGGGTGTATCGGGTACACCGAGCACGGTGAGTTTGGCCTCATCGCGGGTAAAGGCGATGCCCGCTATGGTTGGCGTTTCCATATCACTTGCTTCCTCTAGTCTGATCAGGGTGCCGGGGCCGTCCTGGAAACTGTGCAGCACCCGCAATGGCACGTTGTACTTGCCGGCAAATTCCACCGCGCGAATCTGCAATACCTTGGAACCCATGCTGGCCATTTCCAGCATTTCCTCAAAGGTCAACGATTCCAGGCGCCGCGCACCATCCACCATGCGCGGGTCGGTAGTATAGACCCCGTCCACATCGGTATAAATCTGGCATTCTTCGGCCTTCAGCGCCGCCGCCAGAGCCACCGCGGTGGTATCTGAGCCGCCCCGTCCCAGGGTGGTGATATTACCCTCCTCGTCCACCCCCTGGAAGCCGGCCACCACCAGCACATAACCTGCGGCCAGGTCCTTGTGCAGGCGCTGGTCGTCAATTTCCTTGATGCGGGCCTTGGTGTGGGAATTATCGGTGAGGATGCGCACCTGGCTGCCGCTGTAGGACTTGGCGAGAATACCGCGCTTGTTCAGGGCCATGCTCAACAGGGCCATGGTCACCTGCTCACCGGTACTGAGCAGCACATCCATTTCCCGCGGCGCGGGCGTTTCATCCACTTCATGGGCGAGGGCGATCAGGCGGTTGGTTTCGCCGCTCATGGCAGACAC
>JAPUKZ010000220.1 GCA_027295405.1 Gammaproteobacteria bacterium | reverse complement strand
CAGGCGGATGTTTTTGCGGCTCGATCGAGTACAAGGCCAGCCTCGACGAAGCGCATGTTGGTATTTGCCACTGCCGCGATTGCCAGATATTCAGTGGCTCGGCGTTTCGCATGGCCAGCGTGGTCGCGCCAGAGAATTTTGAATTCACCATAGGCGTGCCGAAGTACTTCGACAAGACAGCCGATAGCGGAAAAGTGAGGCGCATGGCTTTTTGCGGCGAATGTGGTACGCACCTTTGCTCCGTGCCCGTGGACCCGGAGGAGACCGGCAGTGTCATCTCGCTGCGGCTTGCCACGGCCAGGGAATTTCATCACTTCAAACCTGCCTTCGAGATTTTTTGCGCTTCGCGCGTGCCCTGGCTTTCACCCCTGGACGGCACGGCTCAATTTCCAGCCATGCCTGGTACTGCTGAGCCTCCTTAAAACTGACTGTAGCGCGGCCAAGCGATGGGCACTTTGCGCAATGGCCGTAGCATTAAAAGCCGTGAGTCGTTTGCGTTCAGTCAGCACGACACGCGAGAGGCAGCTTTGACCTAACTCCGGACGTTCGCAACAACCGAATTTCGGGGTGAATCAGGCAGCTATGTCGTTTTGCCCCGGTTTGATGGACACCCTAGATTTGCCTGATGGAGCGCTGGGAGGTGTCTTATGTCAAAGCGGAAACCCTACAAGCGGTACAGCCCCGAGTTTAAGCGACATGCCCTGAATAGCACGATCTACCTGGGGGCGTTGCTGTTCTTCTAGCGAGCGCTACTCAAGCTACCCGGACTGGGCTTTCGATCTCTGCCCGGGCACTGCAGGGGCAACAATAGTTGACCTTGCAAACCGACCCGGCGAGGAATAGCCTGTTCATCTGTAAGGGTTCCGATACTTGCGGGTCCTGTGGAGATCGCGCCATGCATCGGTGCAGCCAGTACATTCTCAGTTTAGTCCTCGCCAGTGCGGCCCTCCTCTGCCTGCCTGCACCAACAGTCGCCAGCAACCACACCGACCAAAGGCCGATCAGCGAGAGCGAGATCACGGTGATGAGCGCTTACCTGGCGTTCTACGGCCGTCCCGCGGATCCCGGCGGACTGGCGTTCTGGGCGGGTAGACTGGACGAGGAGGGCGGCAATCTCGACGCCATCATCGACGCCTTTGCCAATTCGGCGGAATACGACGAACGCTTTGGCGACCTCGGCGGCATAGAGCTGGTGACCAACCTGTTCCAGCAGTTGTTCGGCAGGGATCCCGATCCGGGTGGCCTGGAATTCTATGTGACGTCCCTCGCCTCAGGGGAGCGCAGCTTGCAGGCCATTGCCCTGGATATTCTCAATGGCGCACAGAACGAGGACTTGGATATCGTCAGCGCTCGTCTGGACGTCGCGGTGCACTATATCCATACACTCGAGGCCCAATACGCCACCGACGTGGATATCGATGCGGATGCCCTGGCCGCATTGATCGCAGGCACCTCCGCTGACAACGTGGATACCATGTATGCCAATGTCGAGGACATCGTCACGGATGAGATCCGCCAGGTCGCCGGTAGTTGGGACGCCAGCGGCGGGCAAGACCCCTACAGTGAAGACAACCGCATGTTCAGCCTGACCCTGGCGGTCGAGCAGTCACTGGCGATCGATCTGCATACCGGCGCCGACGCCTATCTCTACTTGTTGGACGAAGATCTGGAGGTAGTCGCCGAGGATGACGACTCGGGCCTGGGTACCAATGCCCGCCTGCAGGTGAACCTGTCGGCCGGCCTGTACTTTGTCGTCGCCGCCACATTTGATACCGGCGAGAGCGGCGACTTCGAGCTGGAAGCCGCGCCGTCCGACGACGGCGCGGTCCTCAACCTGCGGAACATGCTCGACGGGCCCGGCTTCGGGGATTACGCCTCCCTCGGCGGCAGCGTGGTCGACGCGGGGACCGGCCTTCCCATCAGCGGTGCACGGATAGAGGTATTCGGGCTTATCAACGGCTATACCGGCATCACCTTGTTCTCGGATTCGAAGGGAGAGTACTTCGTCCGCATCATTGCCGACCGGCTGGTCGCCAATACCTTTAACGCCTGGGCGGAGGCGGAGGGTTGCCAGCCATCGGCAGGCCAGTTCGGGGTGGTTGATGCGAACAACGGTGCGACCATTAATTTCTCCCTGGACTGCGGGGATGGCGATCCACCGCCGACGTTGAGTTCCACCATGCAGTGGCAGGTGTCGGATGACTGCAGTGACCTGAGTGAAACCTACTTCAACCTGTTCGACACGGACAACGACCTGGTCTGGCCGACACCACCAAACAGCTACATTCTCGAGGACTTTGGCGTCACTTATTCCATCGCGATCAGCTGCAATACCGGCGCCCTGATTTGCTACGGGGCGGAAAGTGCTGAGTGGGACTGGGGTGTGGGAACCGGGTTTGATCGCAGCTGCGATGCCTGCTGCTGGAACTGTGCGGAGATCACGGTGTCGCGTTCGCTGACCTGCCCCGCCACCGGCGGAAGTGGCATCCTGGTCTGTGAGAACGATATCTTCATTGACCGCGGGCCGGCCGACAAGTGCGAATGCAACGATCTGCAGCCGATCATCGACCCCGTTACCGGCGACCTGACGTACGGTGACGTGATTTCCTGCGCAGTGGGCACCGAAACCGAGCGGGAGTACAAATAAAAAAGGCTGACCAAAAGCAGACGTTCAAGTTCTGCAGTCAAAAGGCAAAAAACAGCTCCAGGCGAGTAAATTCTGAATCCCTGTCTACTTCCGCTGTGACCTATAAGCAGCCTGTCGCGACAGTCAAAATCTCGGCTGCATCAGACAGCTATGTACCATGAGCGGTCATTCCGCCTTTGGATGCCTGATATCCCACATAAATTTCAGGCTAGCCAGGACGCAAAAACCCATGAAGATTCCAACGGCGTAAGCTAACTCTCCTCGGGGCTCGCTAGATCTCTGTGTGCTCATCTCAAGGGCGATT
>JAPUKZ010000022.1 GCA_027295405.1 Gammaproteobacteria bacterium | reverse complement strand
GGGCGAATATCGGCTTCCTGGTCGGTGGCCTGTGGCTGCTGTACAAGCGCATCTTTACCTGGCATGCGCCGGTGGCAATGTTGGCCAGCCTGGCCCTGATATCCGCCATTTTTTACGATGGCGGCAGCTCAGCCAGCGGCGGCTCTGCCCTGTTCCACCTGCTCAGCGGCGGCACCATGTTCGGCGCCTTCTTCATTGTCACCGACCCGGTCACCTCCGCCGTGTCCAATCGTGGGCGGCTGGTTTACGGGGCGCTGATCGGTCTGCTGATCTTCATCATACGGACCTGGGGCAACTACCCCGACGCGGTGGCATTCGCGGTGCTGATCATGAATTTCGCGGCACCTTTTATCGATTACTATACCCAACCAAAAACCTACGGCCACGGGGGTAGCGAGGGATGATGAAGGGTTCCATCAGGCGCAACAGTATCCTGCTTGGTCTGTTCGCGGTATTGACCACCACAATTATCGCCGGCACCTACCTGGGCACCCGCGAGCGCATTGCCGAGGAGCAGCGTAAAGCCGCCGAAAAAGCATTGCTGGAAATTGTCCCGCTACACCGCCACAACAACGCTATGCTCGATGACACGGTTGCCGTGGGTGCGGAAGCCAGCTTGCTGGGCCTGCGCAAAGACGCCGATATTTATGTCGCCCGCCAGGATGGCGTCCCGGTGGCAATCATCCTGCCCGCCATAGCACGGGATGGGTACAGCGGTGATATCCAGCTTATAATTGGTATTAATATTGATGGCACGGTGGCTGGTGTCCGCGCCCTTGCCCACCGGGAAACACCCGGGCTCGGCGACAAGGTAGACTTGAAGAAATCCCCCTGGATACTGGGCTTTAATGGCAGGTCACTGGCGGACCCGCTCCCCGAAAAATGGACGGTCAGGAAGGATCGGGGTGTCTTTGACCAGTTTACCGGCGCCACGATCACCCCACGGGCGGTCACCGCCGCGGTTAAACGCGCACTGGATTACTACGCCGAGCACCGCAATGAGTTGCTCGGCATAGAGGAGGACGACAATGGCTGAAGTGAGCTATAGAGACCTGTCCCTGAACGGCTTGTGGAAAAACAATCCGGCGATCGTCCAGCTGTTGGGCCTGTGTCCCCTGCTGGCCGTTACCGGCAGTGTGGTAAACGCTATCGGCCTGGGGTTGGCCACTACCCTGGTGTTGGTAGCATCCAACACGTCGGTGTCACTGATCCGCAATGTCGTTTCCGACGCGGTACGCCTGCCGGTCTTTGTGATGATTATCGCGTCAGCGGTCACCTGCATCGAATTGTTAATGCAGGCCTTCGCCTATGAGTTGTACCAGATCCTCGGCATTTTCCTGCCGCTGATCACCACCAACTGCGTCATCCTCGGGCGCGCCGAT
Source organism: Gammaproteobacteria bacterium (assembly GCA_027295405.1). Taxonomy (GTDB): domain Bacteria; phylum Pseudomonadota; class Gammaproteobacteria; order Pseudomonadales; family Halieaceae; genus JAPUKZ01. The sequence continues at coordinate 4,343 of JAPUKZ010000022.1, read as the reverse complement.
GCCTTTGCCCGCAAGAACGCACTGCTGCCTTCGATGTACGACGGCTTCATAATGGGGCTGGGCTTTTTGGTGGTGTTGATTCTGCTGGGCGGCATGCGAGAGCTGGCGGGAACCGGCGTCCTGTTTGCCAATATGGATTTGTTGTTCGGTCCGGGAGCTGCGAGTTGGAAGCTGGTAGTTTTCAGCGACTACCATGATTTTCTGCTGGCCATCCTGCCACCGGGTGCGTTCATTTTTACCGGGCTGATTATTGCTGTAAAAAACCTTATCGATGCCCGGCAAAAAGCACGTGAGGACGCACGTAGGGAAAAACCCGTCAAGGGCTCCAAGCGGGTGCGGGTTACCGGTACGATCAGCTAGTCCTCATCCGCAAGAACGCTAGCTAGCCACCATCTCCAGGGTTTGCAGTATTTCATCGACTGCGGCATCGTCCATTCCGCAGTTCTCCACGGCGCAACTGTAGGTTATGAACAGCAGGACGGACCCCATGGCGAGATACCACTCCCTGACCCCTGAGTCCTCTTCCACGTAGGTGGTGTAGCGACCGGAAAGTCCGCTGAGACTGACCGACTGCCAGTCCCATCCGGGTTCACCATTGTCGGTAGCGATGGTGGTCACTTGCGCCTGGTCGAAATTCCCGTCTTCCTTGCACAGGGTACTGATCTCGATGCTGCCGACATCATCGCGGTCACCAATTACCACCACATCATCTTCCTGTTCAGCCCACCATTCCGGTGGAATACCGATTGTCCACCATTCCGTTTGCAGGATATTCATTGTTCAGGCACCAGTTCACAGGACATCAACAGGGCATCTTCGCACCCGCTTGTCGTTGGATAATAATTATTGCGCACGCCGTCGTCGATAAAACCGACGTGGCGATACAGCGCGATAGCACCGAGGTTACCGCGCCTGACTTCCAGCAGACAGCGGCTGACGCCCTGGCTCGACAGCTGCCGTAGCAGGCAATCCATCAGCAGGCGGCCCTGCCCTCTACCCTGCCGGTCCGGGTGCACGGCGATATTCATCAGTGTGGCCTCGTCTAGAACTTGCTGGTAAATGCAGAAACCCAAAATCTCACCGTCTGCCTGTTCCTGCAATACCAGGGAATATTCATTCTCACGCAAACTGCTCCCCAGGAACTGATTGAGGCTCCAGGGGTGAATCGCAGTCGCGCGCTCGATCTCGGCCATTGTCGGCATATCACCGCCAATGCCGGGGCGAACCAGGGCAGGTTCAGGCCGGCAACTCACGTATCACCTGAAGATCGGTCCAGGCCTGCCGCTTCAGCGCCGGCTCGCGCAACATCTTCCAGGCGCTGACAGTTGCAACAATACGGTGGGGAGCAAGCAACTCTCGATCAAACCAGCCCTGCTCCATCTCCCCCAGCAGGATCACGCCTGCAGGTTGGTAACGTTCAAATCGACTGACAAGAAAGCCCCCCAGCCCATCACGAGCTGCCTGTTCGTCCCGGTCCAGCCGGGTGCCGGTGCGCAGCGGCCAGTTGAATTGCTCGAACACAGGCTGGCCGGCATCCATACCCAGCGCTGCAGCAATCGCCTGCAGTAACTGCAAGTACTCGGGGCCCAGGTCTCGACCTGGCGGGATCTCATCCAGCCAGTACCAGCCGCCCAGTCCCACGGCCGCCAGTGAAAACACAGGCATTTCAGCCGCAGCCTGCGCGGGTACAACGGGTATGGAATCAGTAGCTGTCAGGCTGGCCTTGAGTTGCGCCGCTACCGGCACTGTCGGACGCTCAGGGTCGGGGCCGGGCGCTAGCCGGCGTATCACCCGCAGGCGGCGACTCGGTGCAGCAGCCGGCAGCGGGCAACGGGGGACATAGCTGTCTATTCCCATGGCATTAAGATAGGCAAGGCGGGTTAACTCATGCATGCAGTTGATGGTAAGCCGGACACCGGCTGCTGCCAAGTATTTAATGGCGTGGCAGGGCTAAATCCAGCGCCATCCATACCGGTGGAAGAACTTCGAGCCTGAGCGTATGAACATGGAAATATGACGCCAACCCTTGCGCGCGGTATAGCCGCCGTGGTGCACAATGTGCATGGTCGGCAAATACATCAGGCGCCCTGCACTACGGAGGCGCAGGGAAAGGTCAAAATCCTCGAAATACATGAAAAACCGGTCTGAGAAACCCGACACTGCACGCAGCGCATCCGTGCGCGCGCACATAAAGCAGCCACTCACCAGCAGCACATCGGCGGGAACATCATTAGCGCAGTCTTCGCGATTCTCGTAGCTGGACAGATAAGGCCGAAACCACTGCTTGATAAATTCCGGCGCGAAGGCGCGCAAACCCAACACCGAAATTGACGGATAGCGTTTGCACAGGTATTCGACCTGCCCCCTGCCGTTAGTGGCACGTGGGCTGACCATGGCAACATCTGCATAGGTCTGCAAAAATCGTAGACCCATGTAAAGAACATTCTCGTCCATCTCTACATCGGGGTTGAGAATCAGGTGGAATTCACTGTCGCAGCGCTCCAGTGCCTGATTGTGGCCTGCACCGAAGCCAATATTCGACCCCGGGTTCCAAAAATCCACCGCGTCGAACTTTTGTCTGGCCTCCGTGTCAATAAACTCACGCAGCGGAACCCGATAGGATTCATCCTGGGAGTTATCCACCACCAACACCTGGATACGCACCGGCATGCCCTGGTCCCGGGCGAAGCAAAGCGCCAGATACAAGGCATCCATGGTCTTGCGCAACAGGCGAAGAGAGCTGTTGTAGGTTACAATCGAAACTGAAACGCGCACTGGCCCTGTCGCGCCTTCCACTGCTTTTATTGTCATTTTTGAAAAACCCTATAGCAATATGCAGGGCGAGCAGAATTATTGGACTCCGGGTACTACTTGCATTGAACAACAGTGGAATATTAACATCTACCGCCAGCCAGACGAACCGTTATCCTCCGATGAATCACCCCGGCACCAACAGCGTAATCTGCGTACTCGGCATGCATCGCAGCGGCACCTGACCCGGGCGCTGGAGATCGCTTTTACAACTCCACGCTGAAAAACTTCGAGTCGAATGACTTGTCGATCATCCCGCGAAAATACCGCACACTGTATAAAAACCTGAAAGCGATCAGCCTCTGATTTATGGCACGTTCCGGCAAAAAATTTGGCCCTGGCATTCTTGTCACCGCTGCCTTCATCGGACCCGGCACGGTGACCACCGCAAGCATTGCCGGGGCGCAGTATGGCTTCGCCTTACTCTGGGCTCTCCTGTTCTCTGTACTCGCTACCATTGTATTGCAGGAAATGGCCGCGAGGCTGGGGCTGGTGGCACGGCTCGGTCTCGCAGAAGCCTTGCGCAGCGCCTACGGCCAGAGCTGGCTCGGAACGATGGCAATTGTGCTTGTTATTACGGCAATCGGACTTGGCAACGCCGCTTACGAAGCGGGTAATATCACCGGCGCCGCCCTCGGCCTGGAGAATATCACCGGCATTTCTGTTACCCGGTGGTCGTTGGCTGTGGGGCTTTTGGCGGGAATGCTACTGGCCTGGGGCAGGTATGCCCTGATCGAAAAACTATTAATTGTGCTAGTGCTGTTAATGAGCCTGGTTTTCCTGCTCACCCTGCTGATGGTAGGACCCGACCTCGGTGAGTTGTTCGGCGGATTGCTGATACCGCAGATACCCGAGGGTTCCCTGCTGACCATCATGGCCCTGATTGGCACCACGGTGGTTCCCTACAACCTGTTTCTACACGCCAGCGCCGTACAGGAGAAATGGCCGGCGGACGGGGACACCGCCACCAACCTGCACCAGGCGCGTCTCGATTCAAGCCTGTCTATCGGCCTCGGCGGCCTGATTACACTGGCGATAATGAGTACCTCGGCGGTGGCGTTTTTTGGCGCAGAGGGAAGCTTCTCCGCTGCGAGTATGGCCCAACAACTGGAGCCCTTACTGGGCGCCCATGCCAAATACTTCTTCGCAGCCGGGCTCTTCGCGGCCGGCCTTAGCAGTGCCGTGACTGCACCGCTGGCGGCAGCCTATGCCGTATGCGGCGCACTTGGCTGGTCCAGGGATCTGCGCTCAACGCGGTTCCGCCTGATCTGGTTTACGGTACTTGCCTGCGGTACTTTGTTCGCCGCAGTGGGCACCAAACCCCTGGTCGCCATACTCTTCGCCCAGGCCGCCAACGGTTTCCTGTTGCCCATTTGCGCGATCTTCCTGTTGGTGGTGATGAACCGCCGCGAGTTACTGGGTGACTATCGCAACAGTCGCCTGGTCAACCTGCTCGGCATTGCCGTGGTGCTGGTCACGGTGGGGCTGGGTCTATGGAAAATCCTGCAGGTACTCAATATTTTCTAGTATGC
>JAPUKZ010000219.1 GCA_027295405.1 Gammaproteobacteria bacterium | reverse complement strand
CGGTGAGCGGGCCGGCAATAGCAGCGAACGCTACCCGGTGGCTCCCAACGACTTGCAACTGGTGGCGGATCTCAAAGGGAGGGTGCCGGTAGTGACCCTGGTGCTGGGTACCTCGGCGGGGCATGGTGCTCTTACCGGGATGTTCGCCGACCTCATTATCATGGTGGAGGGAACAGCCATGTTTACCGCCGGGCCGCCGCTGGTGGAGGCGGCGCTGGGCATCCAGGCAACGCCGGAGCAATTGGGGGGTGCGCAAATGCACACCAGCCAGAGCGGTGTGGCGCACAACCTGGCGGCTACCGAACAGGAAGCCTTTGAACAGGCGCGCTATTTTCTCAGCCTGTTGCCCCAGTGCTCAGGCGGTGAAATACCTGCGACCGTTGATGACCTGGCCGAGGCGCGGCCCGCTGAGGCTTTGCTGGATATCATCCCGCCGGCGCTCAACCAGGCCTACGATATCCGCAAGGTCATCGAACAACTGGCCGACCAGGGCACGGTCTATGAATTACAGCCGGCCTGGGGTCGCAACCTGGTTGTGGCCATGGCCAGGGTCGGTGGGCGGGCCTGTATGTTTATTGCCAACCAGCCCATGGTGCAGGCCGGTGCGATTACCTGCGAGGCGGCGGATAAAGCCAGCCACTTTATCGAGGTGGCGGATGCCTTCGACCTGCCCATGATTATGCTGTTGGATAACCCCGGTGTTATGCCCGGCCCCGAGGCGGAAAAGTCCGGTGTCCTGCGGGCGGCGGGCCGCATGTTCGCGGCCCAGCGTCGCTACACCGGGCAAAAGATTGTCATCACCCTGCGCAAGGCCTTCGGCTTTGGCAGTTCGGTGATGGGGATGAATCCCTGGGATGGACAGGCGATCAGCTTGGCCCTGCCATCGGTTACCCTCGGTGGCGTACCGGCGATTGGTGGTGCCGAGGCGGCGCGGGCCAGCGAAGCGGAAGCGGCGCAGATGCAGGATGTTCAATCCGGCGCCTGGGTACCGGCGGATGCGATGGCTTTCGACAAGGTGGTCGACCCCCGCGAACTGCGCACTGAAATTATCGCCGTCCTGCAACGGCAGGTTGCCCTGGGCTGAGCGATCACTGCCGCTCATGCTGTAGTCTTTTCTCCCTCGCCCTGCAATTGTTGCCGAACTCAAGCGCTGGAACGCGGTCGTAATCCCATGCGCTTTATTATTCTGTCACTGATTTTTCTCGGTTTGCTGGGGCCAACATCCGTACTCGCGAAGGAATATGCACTGCAACGCGATGACCAGGAACTGGTGGTCGATATCCATTTTCTGGTGCCGGCAAAGCGCAAACAGGAAGTACTCAGCTGGGTGGAATTCGTCGCAGATTCACTGGCTGGAGTTTACGGCCGCTGGCCGCGGGATTCCTGGCGGGTGGAGGTGACCCCGGTCACCCTGTACAGCGATGACCCGGTACCCTGGGCCCAGGTTCATCGCGGTGATCCGGATACCGTGTCCCTCTACATTGATGCCATGGCCAGCACGGAAAAGCTGCGCCACAACTGGACCGCCTACCACGAGTTCAGTCACCTGTTAATCCCCTACCGTGGTTGGGGTGATATGTGGTTCAGTGAGGGGCTGGCCAGCTATTACCAGAACCTGCTGCAGGCCCGCGCCGGCTTGCTGGATGAAACGGAGATGTGGCAGAAATTGTATGAAGGTTTTAAACGCGGCCAGAGCAACCGGCGCCCGGATCTGAGCCTGGCCGAGTTGAGTTCACGAATGCGGGAAAATCGTAGTTATATGCGTGTTTACTGGAGTGGTGCCTGGTACTTCCTGCGTGCGGATGTGGAGTTGCGTCGGCGCACCCATTCCACCCAGAGCCTGGATACCGCGTTGGCACAACTCAACGCCTGTTGTGCCGATCGGGCCATGTCGGCCCGACAAATGGCCGCAAGACTGGATCAACTGACCGGGCAGGAGTTATTCCTGCCGCTGTTCGACCAAGTGGCAGCGAGCCAGGATATACCGGCGTTTGACACGCTCTTCGCAGAACTGGGCCTGCGGATTGAAAACGACAGGGTGATACTTGAGGCTGGCGCTGCCGGGGTGTCGATACGCGAGGGGATTTGCCGCGGCCGGGGGCAAGGGTAGGGCGAGACCCGGTGGGATTCGCCCCGGCTACACGCTGATCAGGCCAGTATTCGGGCCGTCACGGCGGGGGCAGGTGCCAGCTTTCATAGGTCGGGCGGGCGGAATCGGGAACGATTACGTCAATGGACATAGAGGACTCTCTTTTATGAGTTTGTGGGCAGGGCGCTAGAGCTCTATCGGCTCCCAGCCCAGTTTGGCGCGTTCGGCGTTGGTGTGTTTTTGTACGCTCGCAGATAGCTCCCTGAACTCCTCACGTGAGCGCAATGGCGCAAACTGGGGGGATGACAGCATAACCCAGTTCAGGTCGTAGTACTGCCAGGCCAGGCGCAGCGAACCCATGGCCGCGTCCTCATCGCCCAGCACCATTTGGGTCAGGGCGAGGAAGTCGAAATAATAGGGTTGCTCGCCATTGGCAACCGCGGCTTCGATATAGGCGAGAATACTGCGGGCCAGGGCGCTGGCTTGCTGCTGTCTGCCCGTGGTTTTCAAACAATAGGCGTAGTGTTGTGCCAGTAGCGCATAACCGGGAGTGCCGTCTATAGCGCCATAGAGTGGGGTAGTGGCAAAGTCCTTCTCATGAAGGATGTTTATCACTTGCTCGCAGGCGTCGGTTCGAATCATGGCGATGAGATAGGGCGTCAGGCGGATGATATTCATGGCACTGAAGTCTGACTGTGAGTTGCTCTCAAGCAAGCCGACCGGGTCGATGACAGCCTGGTAAAAATTCAGGGTGCGTTCTGTCATGTCCTGCCTTGCAAGCTCGACGTTTTTAAGAGTGAAGAAATAATAGAGGCTGCGAATAAAGCTGTTTCGATAGTTGTAGCCGCCCTCGGCGCGTTCGATGGCCTGGGTGTAGGCCCTGGTTACATCCGCCCAGTGACCCAGTGTGAAGGCGATTTCTGCCTCCAATTCGTAAGCGGTCTCGCTGCCGCTGGCGACCATCTCCCGTGCCTTTGCAGTTTGCCCGTTGATGCCGTATTGCATGACCAGGTTGTGGCGAATGGTGTGGTGCAGGGGGTCAATCTTGTACGCCTGCTCCAGGGAAGCCAGGGCAGCGTTGTAATTGCCCAGCGAGGCATAGGCATTGAATTGCCAGGAATATAAAATGCCCTCGTTGGGTATCAGGGCGATCGCGCGTTGCAGGCTCTGCAGGGAATCCTGGGGGCGGTTGTTTTCCATGTGCAACAGGGACTGGGTCGCATGGGCCGCCCCCGAATTCGCATCCAGCGAGAATGCCATGTCGAGTATGCTCTGTGCCTCGCGGGTGGCTACAGCATGGGGAATCTGACCGTAATCATCCTCCGACAACAGGGCGGTGGCGGTGGCCTTGCCCACCCAGGCCTCGGCGTAGGTCGGCTCGATATCGATGGCTTTCTGGTATTGCTTTACCGCCGATTGCAGCGAGGCCTCGGTGCGTCGCCGCAGGCTGTGTCGGCCCAGCAGAAAGAAATTGTAGGCCTCCAGGTCCACCGCCTTGCTCTTGTTGGTAATCTCGTCGCCGATCAG
>JAPUKZ010000218.1 GCA_027295405.1 Gammaproteobacteria bacterium | reverse complement strand
ACCAGCGTTGGATTTTTCGCAATCTGGTTCAGCACATTGGCTTGTTGGTCCGTCCATACATCAAGGCGTTGCACTGTCGTGATTAGCGCGTTCTCCAGATTGTTTTCTACATCCCCTAGAATTCTCTCCTTGATGTGATCCAGCGCCAGCCAGCCGAGGGTGCCCACCAGGGCAACGAAGATACTGATGGAACCGAGAATCAGGATGCGGTAGCGCAGGGTGCCGGTCTGCAGCCCAATCTCCTCCCCCTGGGAAAGGTAGATACTGATCCGGTTAAACGCGAAAAGGATCGCAAAGACGCCCAGGGTGGCACCCAGTAGCCAGTACATGGTCCTGGACAAGTCGTCCTGAGCCTCAGGTTCCAGCGACAGCCCAAGCCATTTTTGACGCAACTCAGTGACTTCTTCCTGGTCCACTGAGTCCATTGCTTTCTGCAAAATATCCCGCAGCACGGGCCAGTCTTTGCGAACACCCACGGCGTTGAAGGATGCCAGCAGCGGGTCTCGCGTTATAAAAGCGATATGCAAGCCAACGAGCGAGTTTTCCCTTATCAGATATTCTGTCACCGGAAGATCATCCAGCATCGCATCTGCCCGCCCTTCCAGAACCGCGTACAGTGCGTCCAGCGAGTCAGATACGGGTACTAATACGATTTCAGGGTGCTCCCGAGCAAGGATTTCCTCAGTGAAAAAGCCCGCGGTTACGGCCACTCTCTTGCCGTGTAAATCTTGCAGGGATTGCGCCTGTAGTGTCGAATCCCTAACCATAGCGACAGAAGGTGAGTGGATGTAGTTCTCAGTAAAATTTAGATATTCGGCTCGCTCGGGCGTTATGGTGATGTTTAGCATGACGTCCAGCTCACCCGACTGAATCATGTCGATAAACTGTTGCCATGAAGGACCGCTGATGTACTCAATCTGTAAGCCGGCCTTCGCCGCAAGCAAGTTCATGTAGTCAATGGAATACCCCCTGGGCCGTTCGTCTTCATTAAAGTTGAACGGAGGCCAGTCCAGCTCGTTGTGAACACGGATGGCGGGATGTTCTGATATAAAGGCAATTTCTTCCGGGCTTAGTTGTACCTGTGACTCCCCCGTATCCCTAATGCCCTCTGTTCCCAGCCACTTCTTGCGTAGCGTTTTCAATGTTTCCCTGTCAAGGCTGTCCATACCCTTTTGCAAGATATCCCTCAAAATGGTCTCATCCTTGAGAGTTGCGATTCGCATAACGGAAGCCATGTCCGGATCAACCGGGATGCTGGAGACCCTCAACCCGGGCAGGGCTTTTTCACGCACAAGGCGCTGAAGCACTGAATAACCATCAAGCGAGGCGAAGGCACGACCATCCAGCACGGCGTGCAGACAAGACAGGGCATCTGCCAGAGCAAGTAAGTTCAGGTTGGGATGTTCTTTCTGCAAATATTCGTGCGACGAAGATCCCTTCGGTAAACATAGTTTTCTCTGACCAAGTTCTTCCAGAGAGCCTATGTCCGTTTCCTGGTCCCGGACCGCCAAAACCGGTGAAGTAATGGAATAGGGCTGGGTATACGTAAGATACTCAAGCCGCGCCGGCGTCTGCACGATATTAAGCATTACGTCCAGATCCCCGGCGCGCATCATGTCGAGGAACTGGTTCCAACTGGGACCGTTGATATACTCAAGTTCGAGACCAACAGTCGTGGCCACCAAATTCATATACTCGACGGAAAATCCAGACGGTCGCCCATCCACATTGAAGTTAAATGGCGGCCAGTCCAATTCGTTGTGAACACGAATGGCGGGGTGTTGCTCAATCCAGTCCCGCTCCTCATCGGTCAAAATGACAGGCTTGGCCATATTGGTAGTTGATGCCTGCGGTAGACTAAGGCCTCCAAACCATTTGGTTAATATGGGTCGCTTTTCAGCCGCCTCAATGTTTTCCAGTACCTTCGAGATAATCACTGCCAGTTCGGGCATGTCTTCCCTGCTGGCCATGAACAAGTCTTTCGGTTTTGCATTTTCGAGCTGAAAAACCGGATGAATATTCGTGATCGACTTTTGGCTCAGCGTGTAGGAAAGAGTTGCCAGTGATTCGAAAAGAAGATCAGCCTGGTAGGTAACCACCGCGTTGATGGTTTCATCCACTGAATCAAACTCAAGAACTTCCAAATCGGGATAAGCTTCACGTAACCTGGGGATCGAGGTGAAGCCGCGCACCATGGCAATGGTTTTTTTTGATAAGTCCTTGCGCGAGGCCACACCCGCGTCATCACGAGCAAAAAAATACTCCGAGACCTGGTGGTATTTGGACGTGTAGTTGAAAGTTCGGCTTCGTTCTTCGTTGTAATGCACTGCGGGCAAGAGATCGATATCACCCCGGTAAAGTTTCTGCATCAAGTTGTCAAAGGAATCTATCTCTACTTCAAACTGCAATCCCGTACGCTGGGCTATCAGCTTCAGGTAGTCATTAGTGATGCCGGAGTACTGACCCTGCTCGTTGACGAAATCAAAGGGCATCCAGTCGGATTCTCCTCCCACTTTGATCGCTGGATGCGCTTCTATCCAGGCTTGTTCAGCCTGGGTCAGTTCCAGTTTTTGCGCGTGTGCCGGGACCAGCACCGTCAGTGACAGTAGGCCAGCTAATATCCAACAAAACTGTGATTTGGTCGAGATCTTCAACTTGCAATCCTGCTAATCAAAAGTAATAAGCTACGTTGCTATTAAAGCGGGTACGCTAGCCATCACAGGAAACCCGGAGGCGAGACCATTGACCCGGCCCGTCTCCAGAGAAGCTGTTTTTTTAACCTATCGTGTGTAAATGTACATCACTTTTGTATTCAAAGCATAGTCAATCTGATCCTGCTGCGCGCACAGGCTTTGCGACCTCAATGCAGAATTCGGCTGGACCTAGATCTCGCTGTCCAGGCGCAGCGATGTCGACACCGGGCAGGTTAAAATTTCGACTGTTGACGGCGAGTTGGATTACCCCTCGTTCAGCCGTTTGCTCAGAGTCACCACATTGCACTCATCAAGGCGGGCATAGGAGTACTCATCCATTATATTCCTGACCAGGTGAATGCCGAGTCCGCCGATTTCCCGCTCCTCAATCGATGACTCGAGTTCCGGTTCAGCCTGCTCAAACGGATTGAAGGGCATGCCATTATCGGAGATTTTTATCTGCAGTGCCCGCTCCACAACGGCGAGATCTACCGTGATCGTGTGTTCTTCCGAGTCCAGGTAACTATAGGAGATTATGTTGCTGAGAAATTCGTCCAGCGCCAGCTCCGCTGCCTGGGCCGTTCCCATATCCACACCGGCGCCGTCGCAAAAATCCTCAAGCGCAGCCATGACAACGGCCAGTTCATTCAGGTTGTTGCTGAGCTGTATTTGCATTTCCGCACCGATGATACCGCCCCCTTCATCCACTGTGCCAAAGTCGCGCTGTCTTACACACGCGATTTACTAGAACGAAGCGACAGCCTGGGCTTCATCTTCATACAGGTCCAGCAGGCTGTCGAAGCCGGAAATTTCCAGCACTTCTTTGACCACACCCTGCGCACCGGATACTTTTAAGTCACCACTGTAGCCACGAACCTGTTTCGCCACTCGCAAGATCACTCTCAGCCCTGCACTACTGACAAATTCGAGCGAGGACAAACTGATCAACACCTTGTCAGGCCTGGCGTCAATGTGCTCCAACAATTCTTCCAGCGCGGGTGTAGAAGTCTGGGTATCCAGCTTTCCCTCGATATCAATCGCCAATATCCCATCAACTGATCGCGTGCTGATATTCATGATTTACTTCCTCCCGTATTGAACCCGTTGTTGCCCCAGAAGCATTCCAGGTTTAATTCGATAATACTGGCACCTGGATCCCGCCAAAACCCCATTGACGTAGGGGAGCGAGCTGCTAAATTAAAAATACCAGACTTCTTTTTGTTGGCAGGCACAATAACATGATTCATGATCGCACTTTAGCCCCATTCCAAAAAATTCTAAAGCTTGCCGCAATCACGGTGCTTGTATCGCTGTTCAGCCTCTCGGTGCGGGCCGAGGAAGCCGGTGCGTCGCCCTCAGTGGATTTTGTCGTCGGAAACCTCTGGCTGCTGATCGCCACGGCCATGGTCTTCCTGATGCACCTGGGTTTCGCCACCCTGGAAGCGGGTCTGACCCAGGAAAAGAACTCCGTCAACATCCTGTTCAAGAACATCTGCATCGTCGCGATCGGTTTTCTCAGCTACGCCCTGATCGGCTTTAACCTGATGTATCCGGGTGAGGAGTTCGCCGGTGGATTCTTTGGCTTTGCCGGTTTCGGGCTAGCCACCAACGCCGCCGGAGTAACATCCGCCTACAGCGGCTACTATACCTACTGGACCGATTTTATATTTCAGGCCGTATTTGCAGCGACGGCAGTGACCATCGTCTCTGGTGCGGTGGCTGAGCGTATCCGCATAGAAACTTTCCTGTTGTTCGCCACCATTTACCTCTGCTTTTGTTACCCAATTGTCGGCATGTGGAAGTGGGGCGGCGGTTTTCTGGATGCCCTGGATACACCTTTTTACGATTTCGCGGGCTCCACGCTGGTACACAGTGTGGGAGGCTGGGCTGCGCTGGTGGGCAGCATTATGCTGGGACCCCGCCTGGGCAAGTATGAAGACGGTGAAATTCACCCAATTCCCCCATCCAATCTGCCACAGGCCACCGTGGGCGCTTTTCTACTCTGGTTCGGCTGGTACGGCTTCAACGGGGGTTCGGTTTTGTCAGCCGATCCTGCCGTTCTCTCCTACGTATTCGTGATCACTTCCCTCGGGGCCGCTGCCGGCATTGTGGGGGCGATGCTGGGCACGGTGCTGTTCATCAAACATCTCGACCTGTCCATGCTTCTGAACGGTGCGTTGGCTGGTCTGGTGGCCATTACGGCGGGAGCGGACCAGCTTGGGGTCATGGATTCAGTGATAGTGGGATTCATCGCCGGGATGATTGTGGTAACTTCCGTACTACTCCTCGACGGTAAATTCAAGGTTGATGATCCCGTCGGCGCGATCTCGGTGCACCTTGTCTGCGGTATCTGGGGTACTCTGGCGGTGGGTCTGTTCGGCAACCTGGCTTCCACCGATCAGTTTTTCAGTCAGCTTATCGGGGTCGTCAGTATCGGAGCATTCTGCGGCTTGTTCTCATTCCTAACGTTTTCCGCCATTCGCATGTTGGTTGGTTTGAGGGTGTCCGAGGAAATCGAGTTGGCCGGCCTGGATCTGCATGAACACGGGGTCTCCGGCTACCGCGGTATGCGTAGCACCAACCCGCCCCACGTTTCCATACTATCTCCCAACTATGGTGCCAAAGTAGGTGGCACTATAGAGTTGCTGGCCGATGCCTATGGTGATGGGGACGTCGCCGGGGTTAGATTTACCCTGGATGGAAAAACCGTAGGTGAGGAAATCGATACCTCACCTTATTTTCTCCACTGGGATACCCGCGAAACGACTAATGGGGAACATGTACTGATCGCTATTGCCAAGGATGCGGCGGATAATCACGGGGTGTCGGTACCGTTTGATATCACTATAGAGAATTAGCCGATTTCTGTAGTGGAATTGGGTAGACTTACCCGATGGCGTTAAAACCCCCACCAATCGGCGATTTCGTACAGCAGTTGGGCGGCCTGCTGGGCGAGTCCGGACTCAAGGGCGAGGTAGATCGCACCTTGCGTACCATGGTGCAATCGGCCCTGTCCAAACTGGATATGGTGAACCGCGACGAATTTGATGCCCAGGCGGAAATCCTGGCGCGCACCCGCGCCCGGGTGGAGCAACTGGAGCAGGAACTGGAGAATTTGGTGCAGCAGTCTGCGGCAGACGGCTAGCCCAATATCGACTAGACTCACATCAACACTTGGTTTTAAGAACAGCAAGAACAGGACGTTAGCACCAGCTCAAGGACGGGCGGTTATGACTCTTTCCAAAGTACTCAGTCGCGCCCGGTGCGGCGTCGATGCACCCCTGGTGCGCGTGGAAACCCACATCTCCAGGGGTATACCGGCATTTTCCATTGTCGGACTGCCCGCGACCGCGGTGCGCGAGAGCAAGGATCGCGTGCGCAGCGCGATCATGAATTCCAATTTCGATTGACCGGACAAGAGACTCACGGTAAAACCTCTCTCCCGCCGACCTGCCCAAGGATGGCGGCCGCTTCGACCTGCCTATCGCTCTCAGTATACTGGTGGCATCGGGACAGGTTCCCGACACCGCCCTGTCGGGGCTGGAATTCATTGGTGAACTGGCGCTCAGTGGCGTTCTCAGGCCCATAGCCGGCACAGTGGGGGCGGCCTTCGCTGCCAGCGCAGCCTGGTCGTGCCCGCACCTTCCGCCGCCAGCGCGGTACTGGTGCCGGATGCGATTATCCTGCCCGTGAATAAACTACTGGAGCTGACCGCTCATCTGAACGGCGCGCACCGAATAGCACCGGCCACGGCCGAACCCCACAAGGCTGAGACCAGCTATGCCGACCTGGCGGGCGTACGCGGCCAGCCGGTGGCCAGGCGGGCCCTGGAAATTGCTGCAGCCGGTGGTCACAACCTGTTGATATAAGGATACATTAAATTAAACCGGAGAATGCCCATGTCCAGCACATACCAGTACCTCGCCTCAACCATCCCCAATCACACTTTCACAGGATCTTGAATCATGAATACTAGTTCTTTTCAATCAGGCCAATTCTATTTCTCAAATATTGAATGCTTCTGGAGACCTTATCCCACGGAGGAAGACGCGCAAGTTGCCTTACAGAGATCCATCGACAAAGAAGGATTTCCGGGGGCGAGGGAAATCCTCATAATCCTAGAAGTAAAAAGTAAATACGCAGGTCCGGGAGGGAACGTAATCAACCTGTGCAATTACCGATAACGCTTCCATCAGGAAAGAACTCACTGCCGGTATTGAATGGCAGCTCTGTACCGCGCAGAGCCTACTGTAGGGGCTCCCAGAGACACTTTCTATTCATACCCCTTACCCCGGCCTCAGTAACCGCCTATAGGCTTGCCACGGAGGCTGTACAGGGGGTTTTATCCTTCAGGGGTAAGGACTTGTTAAAGTAGAACGGAAGACACCTTTTCCAGTCGTGATTTGAATTTTTCCAATGGGCTATCCAAGCCCGCCTCGGCATAGAAGTGATCAAGAAACCCTACTGTAGAGCGAATAGCCCAAGCCGAGAAATCACCCGTTGCCCACGCCCTAGGAAATATCGGTTCATCTGGAAAGAACTGCGACGAAGCAAATCTGCCATTTAGGAGCTTGGACAGTTTTTCATGCTTTGTCTGGGAATCGAACCATTCTGGTCGAAAATGAACCACCGCATTGCGCAATTTTACTAGTGCGTCTGCGCTTTGAACTGGTTCAGAACCAAAATCCAACTTCTTCCCGGTACGCAAAGCCAAGGCGAGAGAGTACTTGGTTAAGACACTTTCCCTATCGATCAGATCTGAAATGTGCTTCGCTGCCGCTTCATTGAGACCGGATCGAACTGAAGCTTGTTCGAACCATAATTCGTTTACATAACATTCCTTGAGAGTCCCGAGTTCTAAAGGGGCTTTATTAGTCATTGGGCCATTGTCGGCCTGATTTACTGAACCGAACACCAACAGCCCCGGTCAGAAGCCGTAGCGGGGAAGCTGGCTCTATCCACGTCCTTTAACGCAAGCTATGATCGGTGCTGCAACAATACCCCCGCCCAGGACCCAGGAGTAGCAACAGTATGCACCGGCTGAAATTTCCCGATATTAGCCAGCGTCATCTCGGCCGCGCCATTGCCCAGCAAGCAGAACACAACGCTGACACTATCTTCATCATGTTCGATGAAACCCGTTACAGCTACGCCGAGGCCAACCAGAGGGTCAACGAACTGGCGGCGGGTCTCGCGGAGCTTGGCATTGAAAAGGGAGATCGGGTAGCGTTTTTCATGTCCAGTTCCCCGGAGGTGATATTCCTGGTGCTGGCCACCAACAAACTGGGTGCAGTCTGGGTGCCGGTCAACACCGACTACAAGGGCGCCTGGCTGGAGGACACCCTCAATCGCAGTCGTCCCAAACTGATCGTGACCGATGCCCGGCACGCCGCATTGATCGCGGCTGTCCAGTCACAGCTGGCGACAAAGCACTATGTCGTACTGGGAGACGCTGGTGGACTGCAGGGCGCAGCGGAGTTCAGTGATCTGTACCAGCTGGGCGCGGACGAGCCGGATATGAGCGGCTATAGCTACGGTGACACCTGCGCAATACTCTGGACCTCCGGTACCACTGGAAAATCCAAGGGCGTGCTGCAAAGCCACAATGTCTGGTGGAATGCCTGCGACTCGGCCAATGCCCAGTACGACACCCAGGCGGATGATGTCATTTTTTGTGTACTGCCCATGTACAACTCGGCGGCCTGGGTCACCTCGATATTTCGCGCCCTGCTGGTGGGTGTGCCACTGGCCATTGACCCGTCCTTCTCGGTCACCAATTTCTGGCAACGGGTCAGCTATTATGGCGCCACCCAGATTTTCACCCTGGGGGCGATGCATATGTTTTTGTGGAACGCACCGGAACAGGCAGGCGACGCCGACAACGGCCTGCGCAAAATACAGGCCATCCCCATGCCCGACGATGTCATTGCGCCTTTTTCCAAACGCTTCGGGGTAGCGGTACTGGGCCAGGGCATGTCACAGAGTGAGGCCATGCGCATCGTTACCCAGACCGCAGAAGAGCGCAGCAGCTGGCCGCCGGGCAGCTGCGGCAGCCCGGTTGAGAATATCGACGTCAAGCTCATGGACGATGACGGCGTTGAAGTCGGGATTGGCGAGCACGGGGAGTGCTGGGTCAAACCGCGCGAGCCATTCATCATTTTCAACGGTTATTTCGATGATCCGAATGCCACCACTGCGGCCTATGAGGGCGACTGGTACAAGACCGGGGATCTGCTCAAACACGATGCCGAAGGGGTCTATTATTTTGTCGACCGGAAAAAAGACGCCGTGCGCTTCAAGGGTCGCAATATCTCCACTTTCGAAGTAGAACTGGTAGCCCGCAAACACCCGGCAGTGGCGGACTGTGCCGCCTTCGGCATACCCAGTGAGCAATTGGAATCAGAGAACGAAATCAAGCTCGACATTATCCTGCGACCAGAGCAACAGGCAAGCGCAGAGGAAGTGGCCCGTTTCATCAACGACAACGCACCCTACTTCTTCGTGCCGCGCTACATCGAGTTTGTCAGCACCCTGCCTTACACCCCCACCAACAAGATCCAGAAGTACAAATTGCGAGAGGCGGGCGTGACGGCAAATACCTGGGATGCCAACCAGGCGGGATTCAAGCCGACGCGGTAATATGTGGTGGCACCAACACTGGTAACAGCAGCCCCTCGGGATCAGCCCGGCAGCCAGCTCAACCCTGCTCCAGGGCCGGCAAGCGCTATAATAAGACCTCAAACCGCATCACCTATAAACAGGAACAGCCGGGTCCGAAAGCGATGATAAGCGAAAACGTGGTTAGCTCAGACGAAGTGAAGATTAACGCCCCCGCCGAACTGGTGTGGAAGATACTTCTGGATTTCGAGAACTACCATAAATGGAACAAGTTCTGTCCGCAGATTAAGAACGAGGCACTAGAGCTGGGCGCTGCGGTGGAGATGATGGTGGATCTGGGCGATGGCCTCGGCAAACAGATCGAATATATCTGCAAGATTGAGACAAATCGGGTGATCGCCTGGGGAATGGAAAACAAGCCGGGCGACCCTATCCACGCCGTGCGCACCCAAACCCTGACACCGCTTAGTGCTGACAGTTGCTCCTATGTCTCGATCGACGAGTTTTCAGGTGAAGCGGCGGCGGCCATGATGGAGCTGATGGCCAAACCCGTGGAGACCGGTTTTAATATCTGTGCCTATGGGTTGAAGGAGTACGCCGAAGCCTTCACAACATAGCCGCCAGCCAACTGGGGCAAAGGCACTGGTGACTATCGGCTATCGTGCCGTGTTTGTATTTCGTCGAAACGGCCTCCATATAAGGTCGGAGCGGATACCGCCCTCAATGCCCGCTGCCCAGCTGTCCAGCTGAGCAAGCTATCATGCCGGTTGTGCAGTGCCGTGAAGGGCACTATCGTTGCACCGTGATCTGCGGCCTTTCGAGAAACAAACATTTACACAGCAAGCAGGCAAACCATTATGGAACTGTGCATCACCTACGACATGAGGAGCCCGGCATTCGGTGCCGACAGAAACCTTTTATATGCCACTGCACTCGATCAGATAGCCTGGGCCGACGAACTGGGTTTCGATACGGTTGGCCTCGGCGAACATCACTGCGCTGAAGATGGTTACAACCCTTCGCCACTGGTACTGGCCAGTGCGATGGCAGCGCGCAGTAAAAACATCAGGCTGCGCACCTCGGTGTTGTTGGCAACCCTGTATGACCCCGTGAAGTTGGCGGAGGACGCCGCCGTCACCCAAATCGTTGCCAACGGCCGCCTGCTGCTGGGGATCGGTGCCGGCTATCGTCCGGCGGAATTCGAAACCTTCGGGAAAAATCTGGAAGACCGCTGGCGCTTGATGGGTGAAGTCTGTGAGTTCCTGAAAATGGCGTGGACCGGCGAACCCTTTGAGTGGCAGGGTAGAAACTGTCTGGTAACGCCGGCGCCGGCGCCGTTCGCCCCGCCGATTCTGCTGGGTGGCGGATCCGCAGCGGCAGCCCGCCGCGCCGCGCATATTGCCGACGGTTGGTTTCCACCGCTGGACCCCAACTTGTGGACACCTTACCGGGAAGAATGCCTGCTTGTGGGAAAACCGGACCCCGGTGAATACCCCAATCACGGCCCGATCTTTCTGTGGATAGCCAAGGACCCCGAAAAGATGTGGGACAGGCTGTTGCCCCACGTACAGCACCAGCTCAGGTCCTACAGTGAATGGACCATAGAAGCCTTCGGCAAACCCTCAGGCCCCTATGCAAAGCAAATGACCGAAGCGACAATCAAGAATAGTCCGGCTTACCAGATACTGACTCCGGAGCAAACTCTGGAGATGGCGGCGGGACTGGGCGATAACAGTGCTATTTATCTGAATCCCCTGCTGTCGGGAATCGACCCCAAATTATCCTGGGATATGTTGAAACTCTACGAGCAGGAAGTTCACCCCCATATACGCTGAGGGGACGGAGCAAGCATTAATGCTCCGTCCCCAGTTTATTTCTCCGCGTTGTACCAGATTGGAGAGCTCCAGGCCCGCTCCTGAATCACGGGTCTATGATCGGCGGCACAGCACTCTTCCAGCCCATGGCCTAAGGTGCGGGGGTCTTTACAGTCCACAGCGTGGGCCGCGCAGATGCGCTGGCTCCAGCGACAGGAGGGGTTTTCCACCACCCGCGAGTAATACCAGGCTTTTTGCCGGGCATCAAAATCCGGATCTTTCCACACCGCGCACAGTGAAGCATGGCCGCTGCCGCTGGCCTCGCAGGTCCGGGTATTTACCGTGGCACCGTTGTCCGGAGACCCCGCCACCTCAAATATCTTTTCCCGAGGCTGGCCGTTGGCGTCCACCCAGCCCTTGATGACCTGAATGCGCTGCAGGGGCAACCCCGGGCTTGCCGCGGTGCCAGCATCTGCCTGGGCCGACAGGGCGAACACCGGTGCCGCGGCAGACTCCGGCTTCGCGGGTAAGTCCGCACCCATGGGCACACCCTGGGCGTAGCCTTTGGCTACGAATTCGGGATCTTCACACAGGTCTGCTGGATAATCCCAACCGCCAAACATGCGCGTGACTATGCGAGTACCACTGGTGCCGTAGGTTTCCTTGCGCTGCATTGCATCGAACAGGGAATCGCGGGTGTTCTGTTCTGCCCAAACCACCGCCAAACCACCGGGGCTATAGTCCAGTTTATCCGGCAGTCCCGGTGGCACAGAATCCCTTGCCGGCACACCCGCGCCGCCGTGGCCGAGAAACCTGTCCTCATCGGCCGCGCCCGGAGTGCCGAGATGGGTATCGGTGCTGGCAATGATACCGAACTTGTAGGGATTCACGCCCAACTCTGACTCTATGGCCAGGCCGTCTGTCAGTACGTCTCGCAACCAGCCCGCGTTGGGGCCGGGTGGAGTACCTTCCCGGCCGAGGCGATCGGAGCGTAACTGCTCGAAGCCACACAGCTCGTCCTCGGTTACGCCGCGGGCAAAATAGCACTCGGAGCTGCCCTTGTGCTGCATGATCTCCGCCAGCGGTTCGTACTTCAGGCGCAGGGCGGCGTACTCGGCCGTGATGGGATCTCCGTTGCGATCAAAGCGCGTATACATATCTCCCACACTGAGGTTGGAGTTGTGGGGAATGGTCAGCGCCTCGCAGTCATTGTCTGCGCCATTACAGTCAGCTTCCAGCGACTTCCACAACAGCTGCGGTACTGTCTGGTTGACAAAAGACTGGGGCACCGCCGGTACGGTTTTGTTGCGAAATACCACATTGCGGTGCCAGTTGCCGCCATTCTTACTCATACCCGTCCACTCATAACCAACGAAGCTGGTAAAACTGCAATCCGCGCTGCGGTCATAGTGGTCCTCCGCCGCCTGCTGGATTTCCCGCCAGGGTGCAATCAGGGCCTGGGCGCAGATACCGGTGGATTTGTCGCCGCAAAAACCGAGGCGGTCAGAGGTGTAGGACACATAGGCATTGAACAGGTAAAAGGCGCCGCGTGGCCACCGTCGGTACACCTTGCACTCCCAGGAATCGTAGCCCTGCAGCTCCGGGCTGGTACAAATGTTTACCTCACCCATCAGTTCGGCATGATCCGAGACCATGGCAAAATCCAGCGCTCGGGCCAGCTGTAGCGAACGTGCCGCATTACCCTTGCTGTCCCAGGGTTGAATACCAATCTTTTCCCCACGCGCAAAGCGGTAGGCCTGATCCGGGGTGGTGCGGGTGCCCTGGGTACTGGCATCCAGAGAATAGCGGGTGTGCACATGTACATCACCAAAGAAGGGTTGGCGCAGTTTGGCGTAGTCCAGGCAGTCATCGGCAGACGCAAATGCACTGCTAAACAGGGTGATCGCCACCAGGAACTTCGTCAGGAGAAAGTGTGTCATTGCCCTAGTGCCATGTAACCCGCTGGTCCTTGTTTTGTTTATCCGCTTGCCGCACCAAGAAGCGTTCATTCTTCCGGAACCCCGTTCATCAGGGACACCTCTCCAGGTAACTATGATCAGCGCATGGCCGTTGAGTAATAGTCCGTTCAGGCAGGAGGGTCAAGCCTGGCGGGCAGAAAAGCATCGCCCAGAATCTCCCTGCCATCAAGGCTGTGCACACTGAGCCCCAGCGAGTGCACCAGCTGGCGACTGTAGCTGACCAGGCCGACATGTTGACCGGAGCAAAGCGCCAGTGCTGCTTCCGCCATCATTTCTATCGGCTCCACCAGGTCGGGCCGGCGCTCGGCAATATCGCGCACGTAGGCGGCACCCGGTGTTAACACGATAGCCTCAGGCGCCAGGGTGTTAACGTAAATGCCGTCACCCGCCACTTCATGCGCCAGACCTTCGGTGTAGCGATCCAGCGCCGCCTTGGTCGCCCCGTAGGGGCAGATGATGTTCGCCGCCATGTGGCTATCCGGGTAGGGAACCAGCGGCTGCTGTGAGGTGCTGCTGCTGATATTCAGAATCCAGCCCCGGCCCCGTTCACGCATGCCGGGCAGTGCCTGCTGTGCCAGATCCACCGGCGCGTTCACATTGACATCAAACATCCAGGAACGGTCGCTCGCGCTCACCTGGCTGGGCAACTGCATTTTTGAAACTGCCGCATTGTTGACGATGATGTCCAGGGGACCGAAATGCGCTTCAGCGCGGCTCACCAGATCCGCGCGGGCTTCAATCTCGCTGAGATTGGCAACCTCGGCCGCGGCCCGGCCGCCGGCGGTGCTTATCTCGGCCACCGACTTTTCCAGGGTACCCGGCTGATCACCGTGGGAACCGAGACGTGATGCGGACAACACCACTGCCGCGCCCTCGGCGGCAAAGCGGGTGGCAATGGCTTTGCCAATGCCGCGGCTGGCACCGGTAACCAGGGCGATTTTTCCTGCTAATGCTGACATATCTGGCTCCTGCTAATGATTTTATTGCTGCCTGGAATATTGGAATAAGGGCAACTCCTAATACTGACGATACCGCCGCTGCACGTGGCGGTGCCGCATCAGGATCGCCGCCTGTCGCTCCTCGACTGAGACCACGCGCGCGTTGGGGAAATGATCCGCCACCTTGTCCCAGGCCACTTTCTGCACATTCAGTGACGGCCACAGCTCGCGGGGTGGTTGCTCGGGGTAGGTCCAGCGGATGGTCAGGTAACCGTGGGGCAAGCCGGTGGTGTCCACCCAGTTGGGGACTCCGGGATCCTTGTGGCAAACCACCCAACGGTAGACACCCGGCTCTTCGCTCTCCATCTGTTCGGCGTTCAGGTTCGACTGGTAGCTCTCAAAGTCCAGGGACTCGCCCCACAGGTTGGACAGGTGAAAGCCCATAAAACTCGGTTCCAGTTGCAGTCGGGATTCGATGACCAGGGCCTCATCGTCATTCAGCAAATACACCCCGCCCGCGTATATGTTGGTGCTCTGGCCACCCCCGGTGGCAATACCCAGGGCATTGGGCGGATTCATGTCATTGGTGGGCATGAAGGGTTTGCTCCGTGCATCTCCCTCAGTGAGTCCACCCCGGACCTTGCCATAGGTTTCCAGGGTGATGGTGTTGAAGGCATTCCAGAAATGCACCTGATTTCTGGCGACATCGCCGATGTGATCCATCATGGCGATAGCACCCGCGGGGTCCAGCGGGGGTCGGGGTTCCTGTTCACAACCGATGCGCAGGATTTCCAGATCGAGCAAATCCTCATTGGCCCAGTCGTAAAATAACTCGCGACAGCTGAGAAAACGACCCACGTGGATGTTGCCGCGGCTTTCCCGCCTGCTGAGCATAAAATTGCCCGGGTAGTCGGCGGGCTTTTCCGGGGCGATCAGAATTTCGAAACTGCCGTCATCCGCCACCTGCAGGGCATGGCAGTCCAGGGTACTGGTGTTGATACGGCTGCCCGGCACCATTTCCGAGAGCTTGCCGGAATCTCCCGCGTAACCGCTGGCCAGTTCAAAGATGACATAGCGGGGGGCGCGCGGACCGTTAACTGCTGCCTCCCCGCGCCAATGGCGGCTGTCCAGGGCACGCCCGCGCAGCCAGTAACTGTGGTTGCCGTCGATTTCCGCACCGAGATACACCGCGTCTGAGTTGTCGATAGTGGAGCGGTTCATGGGCTGGATGGAGCGGCGAAAACGCGGGTGCAAGGGATCTGACAACGCCCGTTCAATGCCATTGAGTATGAAGCCAATCACGTAGCGGTAACCCTCGGCGAGAGTGCGTTGATCGGCCGGCACCGGGTGCAATTCCGGAGTGTCGATGGCATCGCGCGCGGCCTGCAGTTTTTCGATCATAGCGTCAAAAGCGGCCCGCAGCTGCTGCTTGGTTTGCTCCACTGTTGCTTCAGGCATTGCTCGCCTCCCTGGTTTGCGCCACTACTTCTTCAGCCATTACCTGGTTTCCTCACCGCTGTGCGGCCATTGGTACTCGTCGTAGAACTCGGAGAGCTCTGACTCGATGCGCTGCAGCGACAAATTATAATCGTCAATGCTGTACTCGAAACGTGAGATGTAGGTCTTTTCTCGCTCCGCCTGCGCTTCCAGGTAGGCGTCGAACTCTGCCGAGACCTCCATTTCCAGCGCTGCATATACAGCTAATACGGTCTCCCTGGGCGCTGTGGTCAAATCCCGGTAATCCACCACGGTCTGGGGGGTGTCCGGATTTCGGGCCAGCACGGCGCGCGGGTTGTGGAAGTGATCAAAGCAGACCTCCGTCAGAATTTCCAGCGAGCGGGCGTAATCAGCCTGGTTCCAGCCCTTGCCTTTCCAGGTCACCTCAACCAGTTTCAGCACGCTGGGGATGCACTGGGCGGGATTGCGTATCATCACCACGATGCGAGCATCCGGAAAGGTATCGATAAGCGCTTCCACCCAACCACTCATCACCGGGTTTTTGGCCAGATGGTTCTTGTGGCCGCCGTTGAGCAACACCTGCCGCTTCATCAGCTCCTTGTAGTGGTGCAGCCAGCGCTTCTTTTTGGCAGGCATCTGGTCAACATGAAAGATATCGATGACATCCATCATGGGGATATCCAAGGACCACTGCTGGGTGACAAAAGCAGCGGTCATGGCGAAGCAATCCTCCTCCGAGTTCCACAGGCTCATCTCGTGCATGTCGCGGTAGGGTCCGAAGGTCTTGTCATCCCATTGCTGCAGGCGGCGCTTGATCGGGCCACCGAACCAGTGCTGGTCGATCCAGCCCAGGCCGCGGATGATTTTCTTTTCCAGCAAGGAGGGGAAGAACATCTCCCAGTACAGGGGGTAACTGAACTTGTCCGCATCGGCGGACAGCAAGCGGTGCATCAGGGTAGTGCCGCTGCGAGCGTGACCGACGATGAAAACTGGCGCTTCGAGCTTTTGTCGCCACAGGCGTGGGAAGAACAGGTAGTCCAGCAGGAAAAACACCGCGTGAACCAGGCTGGTCAGCGGCACCAGCACCAGCAGGCGAAACAGCATTTTGGGCTTTGCGGGGTAGTTCTGCAAAGCCCAGACATGGCGCAGCACCCGCCAGTAGTAATCGAAATCAAAGAACATGCACGGTATTCCGGTCTGTCTCAGCAGCTAAGGTAAGGCAAGTCGCCGGGACCGGCAAGTCGCATTTCCAGCGTGGGGCAAGGAATTATATCTACTTGTTTTTAAAGGGTTTTTATCATCCCACGGCAGCCGCTGATAGCTCACTTACGTTTGCTGCTATCATTCCCGGTGGCGAATCCTGCGGACGGCACAATGAACACGATCAGCCGAATTTTGTTACTGGCGGCATGCGCTCTGGGCAGCGCCTGTTCCGTCAATCCGGTGACCGGAGAGAGCGAACTGTCGCTGGTCTCTGAGGCACAGGAAATCGCCTTGGGTGAACAGCAGTATGCGCCCTCACAGCAATCCCAGGGCGGTCAGTACGTGGTTGATCCCCAACTGCAAAGCTATGTGGCGGACATAGGCCACAGGCTGGCGGCGGTGAGTCACCGCCCGGGCTTACCCTATGATTTCGTGGTCCTGAATAACTCCGTGCCCAATGCCTGGGCCCTGCCCGGGGGCAAGATTGCGGTCAACCGCGGCCTGCTGATCAAGTTGCAAGACGAGGCAGAGCTGGCTGCGGTTCTGAGTCACGAAATTGTGCACGCCGCCGCCCGCCACGGTGCTTCGCAAATGTCCCGCGGCGCCCTGACCGGTATCACCGCGCAAATCGCCACGATTGCGGCGGCCTCGGCCGGATACGGCCAACTGGGCAGCAGGGCAGCACAGGCGAGCAGTGCTGCTTTCATGGCCAGGTACGGCCGTGATGACGAACTGGAATCCGACAAGTACGGCATGGAGTACATGGCCAAGCTGGGCTACGACCCGCAAGCCGCGGTCAGTCTGCAGGAAACCTTTGTCCGGCTCAGTGCCAAGCGCCAGCAGGATTTCGTCAGCGGCCTGTTCGCCAGCCACCCGCCTTCCCAGGCGCGGGTAGATGCCAATCGCGAGAGAGCCAAAACCTTGTCGGACGGCGAGCGCTACCGGCAACGCTACCAACGGCACATCGCGCAACTGCAGAAGGACGCGGAGGCCTACACCAAGCAAGACCAAGCCGTGGCCGCGTTGAAGCAAGATGACGCCCACAAGGCGCTGGCCTTGCTGGATGCAGCGGTGGCGATTCAACCGGAGGAGGCCCAGTTCTGGGAAACCCGCGGGCACGCCTGGTCCATGCTGGACAATACCGCTAATGCCGAGAAGGCCTACACCACGGCAATTCGTAAAAATCCCGGCTATTTCAGCCCAAAACTGTATCGGGGGCTGTCTTACCTGCAAAGCGAGCAGTGGACCGCTGCACGCCAGGATTTGTTCGACAGCTATGCCCTGTTGCCAACCCCGGTCTCGGCCTATTATCTGGGGGAAGTGCACACAGAACTGGGGGACGAGCAGCAGGCTATCGCCTACTACCAGCAGGCGGCAGACAGCGGCGCGAGGGATATCGCCAACCAGGCCCGCACCAAACTGGCACTGCTTGAGCTCAGCCACTCGCCCCATAAATATGTGGCCAGCAAAGCCTACGTGGGCAACGACGGCTACCTGTGGGTCGCGGTGCGCAACAACACTAACATCGCCTTGACTGACGTGAAAGTACAACTGACACAACACAGCGAGCCCGGGATTCAGAGCAGACAAGACACTCTGGGCCAGTCGCTGCGACTGGATGCCGGCCAGCGCCGCGACGTGAAAACCGGCATAGGACCGTTTCAGGATACCCGCCAGGCGCGCCAGTTTCGGAGTCTGGTTATCTCGGCCACACCGGCTCAGTAAGGCAGGCCCCTTCGAGATCCCAGGAACAAAAGTTATCCACAAAATACCAAGTGGCCCCGGCCCCTTTTGGTTCCTGGGGATAAAAGTTATCCACAAAAAACGAGGGGGCCCCGGCCCCTTTGGGGTTTTGTGGATTAAATGTTGATGGTGGGGATGCGGGGGGGGAGGCCGAGGTTGGTGTGTTCGAGGATGCGGTCGGCGCGGTAGCTGGAGCGGACCAGGGGGCCGGAGGCGACCTCGATGAAACCCAGTTCCAGGCCCAGTTCGCGATAGGCCTCGAAATCATCCGGGTGCACCCAGTCTTCTACCGGCAGGTGGTTTTTGGTGGGGCGCAGGTACTGGCCCAGGGTGAGGATATCGACCTGGGCCTGGCGCAGGTCTTCCATGGCTGTGCGAATTTCAGCGGCAGTTTCCCCCAGGCCCAGCATCAGGCTGGACTTGGTCAGAATCTCGGGCCGGCGCTGTTTGGCGTAGGCCAGTACGTCCAGTGTCTGCTGGTAACCGGCGCGGGGGTCGCGCACCCGCTTGGTCAGGCGCTCCACGGTTTCCTGGTTCTGGGCAAACACCTGCAGGCCGGAATCTACCACCGTGGCCACTGCCGCCTCACTACCGGCAAAATCCGGCGTCAATGCTTCCACTGCTGTGTGGGGGTTGTGTTCGCGAATGGCGCGAATGCAGGCGGCATAGTGGGCAGCACCACCATCATCCAGGTCGTCCCGGTCCACCGAGGTCAGCACCACGTAGCGCAAATTCATCAACTTCACCGAGCGGGCTGAATTGGCCGGCTCCTCAGGATCCAGCCAGCCATTGGGGTTGCCGGTATCCACCGCACAAAAGCGGCAGGCCCGGGTACAGACCGCACCCATCAACATGATCGTCGCGGTACCGTTACTCCAACACTCCCCCATATTGGGACAGTGGGCTTCCTCACAGACGGTGGACAGCCGGTGTTGGTGCACCGTCTCCTGTACCTGCAGGAACTTTTCGCTGCGCTCCAGGCGTATGCGCAACCAGGGTGGTTTGCGCTGGCTGGGAACTTCACCATCGGGATTGGCCTTAACGCCATCCTTGATCGCGGAGAACCCCAGAAATGTGTTGAATTTGCTGCCGCTGGCAGGCCTTTTCGAATCAGCGTCGCTCATGCGCGCCATTCTAGCGCGTTTAGCTGGCCTCCTGTAGCTGCCGACCCAGAACAACAGCCCCTTCAATCGTGGTGCGGTTGATCAGGCGCTTTACGCCGGGTTTGGTCCCTGTGGTGCAATGCATGACACGCCAGTTATCCCACAGCACCATGTCGCCCTCTTCCCATCTGTGAATGTAATGGAATTCCGGCTTGCGGGTGTGGGCCACCAGCCGTCGCAACAACTCATCTGCTTGCGCCTCGCTCATGCCCACCTGTTCCGGCTCGATGACCCGGTCCAGGAACTGCTCCACAATCTCGAGAATCTTGCGCCCGGTCACGGGGTGCTCCACCACACAGGGATAGATGGCATCGGGAAAGTCCGGGAAACCCATATCGGCAGGGCTCTTGGGCAGGTCCGGGCCGGGCTCGTAGCCCTCGACATCCACAAAACGCATTTTTCGGCGCTGCATGTTGAACTGGTAAGCCACTTCGATACCGGCAATCTGTGCCCTGGTGCCATCGTCCAGCGCGTTGTAGGCCTTCTCCAGATCACCGAAGCCGGTCAGCCCGTCTTGTTCCGCCACAACCAGGGCCCGCAACAAGGCGCCGTGATTGGGTTTACCCGTGTAGTGCAGATCCATATGCCAATCCAACTTACCGACGATCTCCTTGCCGTGATAGAAGGCAGTCTGATGCTTGTCCTTGTCACCACCATTTTCCAAAATAAACAGTTCCGGGTACTCCTCAGAGGTGGTGGTCTTGAGAGGATGCAGTTCCAGCGGCCCGAAGATACGGCTGAACTCAATTTGCTTTCCCGGAGTGATATCCTGGCCACGAAACAGCAGTATCGCGTATTCGTACCACAGGGCCTTTAGCTCCTGCCGCATCTCATCGCTAATCGGCTCGTTGATATCGAAACCGAAAACTTCCGCGCCGACGTTGTCCAATGATTTTACCTGCAGTGTCATGGCTGCTCCTCCAGTACCTGGCCTAGTCGAGAATACCGGGATCGGCGCGCAGTTCGCGCCGGGCCATGGCTTCAAATTGAAAGGGAAATCCGTTGGCATCGGTGATGCCTACCTGCTGGACGATCTCTTCGGGTAACGCTACACCACCGCCAATCGCCTCCGCATACCAGGCCCGTTGGCTGCGCCACTCCAGGGTCAGTACCCGCAGGTGCGCCTGGCGTAAATCCTTGCCCACCACCAGTGAGCCGTGATTGGCCAACAGCGCCCAACCCGCATCACCAAGCGCCTTGGCGGCGGCCATTGTGGCGTCCTCATCTTCGAAAGTGCCGTCGTATTCGTCAAACAGGGGCAACTCACCGGGCACATGGGCGGCGGTCTGGTCGACGATGGGAGGAACCCGCCTGGCGTTCGCCCAGATGCCGCTCCAGTGGGCATGGTTGTGAATGACCACATTGATCTCCGGACGCAGCGCATGCAGCTGTATATGTAAGCCCAGGGCGGGCGTGACATTCCAGTCGCCGTCAATCACAGTGCCCTGCTCATCCAGGGTCAGGATATCGCTGGCAGTCAGTTCATCCCAGGCCAGCTCCCAGGGATTGACCAGGATATTCCCGTCGGGTAGACGATAGGTGATATGACCGGCGATATGCTCGTTCCAGCCCTCGCTGAACAGCATGCGACACAGCAGCGCCACCTTGGCCTTCTCACTCATCTTCGGCAGCAGCTCACGCCGACCCGGGCGGGGGGCGAAGCGCTGCACCATTGCTTCATTCAGACCTTCATATTTTTCCATAGCTCCACCTATTCGAAGGGCGCTACACCCAGCGCCTGTAATATTTGTTCAGAGTACGCCGAGTACGTCCCATTGGCATCATCCAGCAGGTACAACGCGTCCTCAAAACGCGTGGGATCGTAACCCTCGGCCTGCAAATCCACCTTGCGTAATTTGAAGGTGCCAGTCAGGTCCATCTGTTCAGAAATTCGCACAAACAAGGGTACCGCGTAGGGCGGCAGTGTGGTGGTGGCGATCTGGAAGAACGCCAGCGGATCAAAGCGCTTGCCGGCCGCCATGCCGACAGCCGCCATGCCCGCCCGACCCTCGGCATCCGGCACTTGCACCCCATAGATATTGATCAACTCCGCGTCGGCATAGGCGCTCAGCTGTTGCGCCACTTCCGTGGTGGACACGTTTTCCGATTTCCAGCGAAACGTGTCGCCGACCCGATCGACAAAGAAAAAGTAGCCATCTTCGTCATAGCGGAACAAATCTCCGCTGCGAAACCAGCGATCACCGGGTTCGAATACGTCCTGCAGAACCTTATTGGCCGTCGCCGCAGCATCGCTGTAACCGTCAAAGGGTGATACCGGCGTACCATCTCCGGTCCGTACCTGGCCCAGTAACTCACCCACTTCTCCGGGCCCGGCAAGCTGGAAGAAGCCACTCTCGTCCCGTGGATGCACATCGTCCTCAACGCTGTACTTCACCACCCGCATAAAGGTCCTGTCCCAGTAGGGGATGCGACCGCAACAGCCGGGCACGTTTTCTACATTGCTCAGATTGCAGTTGGACTCAGTGGAGCCCCAGCCCTCATAGATACGAATATGGTCACCGAAACGCTGGGTAAACTGGTTCCAGACATCGATGCCCATGCCCGCGCCCAGCATGACGCGCACGCTGTGAACAGACTCTTCCGGTAGCGGATCTGTGCCCACCAGATAACGACAAATCTCGCCCACATAGATAAAACAGGTGATGTGATGGGCCGCCACATCTTTCCAGAAATTGCGGGCACTGAATTTGCGGCGCAATACGCAGCAACCACCCACGGCGAGCACGGTGGAGAACAGCGACATCAGTCCCGCACCGTGGAAGATGGGCAACACGCAGTAAAAAATATCCTCGCTGTGCAAATCGGTCATCGCCAGCCAGCGCTGGCCGGTGGAGATCCACTTGGAATGGGTGATGTACGCCGCTTTCGGCAAACCGGTAGTGCCTGAAGTAAAGATGTAGGCCGCGGTTTCAGAGTTTTTCAGGC
>JAPUKZ010000217.1 GCA_027295405.1 Gammaproteobacteria bacterium | reverse complement strand
GGGGATGAAGAGTACCTTCTGTACAATCTGGACCTCGGTTTTGCAGGTTTTGTTGAGCAGGTCTACGGGCCACCGCGTCAGGCGGGGGTAACGATTAAGTACGAGTTCTAATGAAGTTCTATAAGGGATGCATTGGGTGGCAATATCTCCCTGCAACTCGATGGGGTGTTCTATGACGATCAGTACCTGGAAGTCAGCAACGGCGCCGGGACCCTGCAGGAAGCCTATGGTACCCACAACGCCCGTATCAGCTGGTGGGGCATGGATGAAAAATTTCGTATCACTGCCTGGGTCAGGAACTACACCGACGAGGAGTACAAAGGCTACGCTCTCGACCTCGGTATTCTCGGTGCGACGGCTACGTATGCCCCGCCCCGCATGTACGGCCTGACCGCCGGTTACCACTTTTAGGAGCCGGTTACTACTTTTTGGAGAGAGTCACTATGTTGCAATGTGAAATGATAATTAACGGCCAGCCGGTAACGGCAGCCACGACCTTTGATGTAATTAACCCGGCTACCGAGGAAGTTTTCGCCCAGTGCCAGCAGGGCTCGGCGGAACATGTGGATCAGGCGGTAGCCGCCGCCCGCGCGGCTTTCCCTGGCTGGAGTCGCATGGCGGATTCTGATCGGGCGGAAAAGCTGCGCGCCCTGGTGCCGCTGCTGGAGGCCCGAATGCCCGAATTCATGGAACTGGTGACGAAGGAATCCGGCAAACCCATGGCTGGGCTCAACGGCGTGGGTTCCGGTATGGAAGTGGGTGGCACCATGGCCTGGATTGGTTTTACTGCCGACCTGGAACTGCCTGTGGATGTATTGCAGGACGATGATGAGGCGCGCATTGAAGTGCACCGGCGTCCGCTGGGGGTGGTGGGTTCCATCACGCCCTGGAACTGGCCCCTGATGATCAGCATATGGCATATCATGCCGGCCTTACGGGCTGGCAATACGGTAGTTCTGAAGCCCTCGGAATATACCCCGGTTGCCGTAAGCAAGTTTGTTGAACTGGCCAACGAAGTGCTGCCCGCCGGGGTGTTGAACATGGTCACCGGTGGTGGCGACGTGGGTGCCGCGATCAGCTCGCACCCGGATATCGCCAAGATTGTGTTCACCGGCTCCATCGCCACGGGTCGTCGCATCATGGAAAGTGCCGCCGGCAACCTGAAGCGCTTGACCCTGGAACTGGGTGGCAACGATGCGGGAATTGTGCTGCCGGACGTGGACGTGGCGGCGATCGCGCCGAAACTCTTCGCGGCCTGTTTCCACAATAATGGCCAGACCTGTGCCGCCCTCAAGCGCCTCTATGTGCACGAGGACATTTACGATGAAGTTGCGCAGGCAATTGCCCAGCAGGCCCGTGAGGTGGTGGTGGGTGATGGTTTGGATGAGGCAACCCAACTGGGACCGATGCAGAACCAGGCGCAGCTCAATATTGTCAAATCCCTGGCCGAGGATGCGCGCGCGCAAGGCGCCACCTTCTTGACCGGCGGGCAGGAACGTGAAGGTGCGGGTTATTTCTTCGAGCCCACGGTGGTCACCGATATCACGGACGGTTCGCGGCTGGTGGATGAAGAACCCTTCGGCCCCATCGTGCCGATCATCAAGTACTCTGACCTGGATGAAGTGATTGAGCGCGCCAATAACAGCCCCAACGGTCTGGGTGGCTCAATCTGGTCCAGCGACGCGAACAAGGCCGCTGCACTGGCAGGACGTATGGAGTGCGGTACGGTGTGGATCAATGACCATGCGGTGTTGCATCCGCACACGCCCTTTGGTGGCGTCAAGCAATCCGGTTTTGGGGTGGAGTTCGGTAATTACGGTCTGGAGGAGTTTACCTCCCTGCAGACCGTGAAGATCATGAAAGCCTGAGCGGCTTGCGCTCGGCAATGGGCTTTCTGCGCCGCTTGCTGCTTTGCCGCCTGTTGCTGTGGGCGCTACCCGGCCTGACGCTGTGGGCACTTGTTGGCCTGACGCTGTGGGGGCTATTCGTCCAACCGCTGTGGGCACTACCCGGCCTGGTGGCGGAGCGACCCAACATCCTGGTGATCATCGCCGACGATATGGGGTTTGCCGATCTCGGCAGTTTTGGTGGCGAGATTCCAACGCCCAACCTGGACCGTCTCGCCTATAACGGGGTCCGGTTCAGCGATTTCCAGGTGGCGCCAGCCTGTTCGCCCACCCGGGCCGCACTGTTTACCGGTGTCGACCCCCATCTCGCCGGATTCGGCAGTCTGTACGAAGAACCCTCTCCCAACCAGAAAGGTCGCCCCGGCTACGAAGGCTACCTCAATTCACGGGTAGTTTCGGTGGCAACCCGGTTGCAGGACAGCGGATATCGCACCTATTTGTCCGGCAAATGGCATCTCGGTCACGAGCCAGGGCAGGGGCCGGGCAGCCAGGGCTTCCAGCGCTCTTTCTCGTTATTGAGCGGTGGCGCCAGCCATTTTGCCGATATGCGCCCGGCTTACAGTCCAGACCCGGATGGCAAGGCGGCGTATCTGGATGAAGACCACTGGATAAAAAAGCTACCTGAAGGCTTCGAATACTCTTCCCAATACTACGCCGATCGCCTGTTGCAATACCTGCGGGGTGAGGGGGAGAGTGATGCCGAGAGCGAGGCGCCTTTTTTCGCGGTACTGGCCTTCACCGCACCCCACTGGCCGCTGCAGGCGCCGGATACAGTCATCGAGAAATATGCCAGTCATTATCTGCAGGGCTATGACCACTTGTACGCCCAGCGACTGGCCCGGGCCCGCATGTTGGGGGTGCTGCCAGAGGGCGCACCGGAAGCAGCGCGCCCGCCCAAGGCCGTGGCCTGGGATAGTTTGTCCGCCGAGGACAAACGCCGGCAAGCCCGCGCCATGGCCGTGTACGCGGCCATGATCGATCAACTCGATGTCCACAGCGGCCGGGTGATTAATTATCTGGAGCAGAGCGGGCAGTTGGATAATACCCTGATATTTTTCATGTCCGACAACGGCCCCGAGGGACATGACCTGGACGAGACCTGGCCGGCGGAGCAGTTTCCCGAGATTCGTAAGAATATCGACCAGCGCCACGATTTCAGTGTCGAGAACATGGGTAAGCCCGGCTCTTACACCTTGTATGGGGCGGGCTGGGCGCGGGCGGGTTCCCCGGGTCTGCGCATGTACAAGGGTTTCCCCAGCGAGGGCGGAACCCGGGTCTGCGCCTTTGTGCACTTCCCGGCACAGATAGAGGGCGGGCGCATTGTCCGCGAAACCATTGCCGTCAAGGACATTGCTCCGACGCTGCTAGACTATGCCGGTATCAAGGCAAAGCGCGGGCACTACCTGGGGCGTACCGTCCAACCTATGCAGGGCCGCTCCCGGCGGGCCGAATTTGAGGGGAGAGAGAGTCACGCTCCCGGCCTACCCCTGGGTACCGAGTTTCTTGGTAAATACGCGCTGCGCCAGGCCCACTGGAAACTGCTGCGTATGCCGCCGCCCTACGGTACTGGCGAACCGGAGTTGTACGACCTGGCGCTTGATCCTGGCGAAACACAAAACCTGGCGGCTCGTGAGCCAGCGGCACTGCAGAGGATGGTGGAATTCTGGGAGAGTTATGTCAGCGACAATGGCGTGATACTGCCGGACTGGGTCAGCGGCTATTGAAGATGCCTGCATTCAGCTTGCAAGCCGGCGAGTACCCGGCGGATGAGCGAGTCTTTCCGAAGCTGTGGGAGGCATGAAATCGCTGGTTGCCGAGCGCAATGGTGACTACACTGAAATGAAAACTGAGGGCAGGACACCGTCATGAGGAGATTCAAAAATCGCGTCAGCTGGGCCGGACTACTGGCTTCGACCGTGCTGGCCGCTACCGCGCTGGCGCAGGATAGCAGCCTGCCGCCACTGCCTATCGAAGCCACGGGCACAGTGCAGAGCTTGCCTGCAAAGTACCCGGACGAATGGTTTCTGGTGCACGATGCCTCCTTCTTTCATATGTCTGACGGCAAGGTGTACGTGATTGATACCAGCGCGGACACCGTGGCCGAACAAGTCAAGGGCATGTTCAATGTGGTGCTCATGGGTAATATCGGCCAGTCCCGTCGTCGCGGGGAAATTTATGCCGCAGAGACGTTCCACTCCCGCGGTACCCGTGGAACGCGCATGGATGTGCTGACCATCTGGGACATGGCTTCCCTGGCCCCGAAGGGGGAGGTGGTATGGCCAACCCCGAAACGCTACATGGGTATGCCCCAGCGCTTCGCCGTTACCCCGATCGACAATGACAACTTATTGCTGGTGGTTAATTTTACACCCGCCACTTCAGTCACAATCATAGACCTGGACACACGCGAGATCGTCAATGAAGTGGCTACCCCCGGCTGCCTGATGGCTTATCCCACCGGCCAACGCGGCTTCAGCTCACTGTGCGCCGACGGTCGTCTTATGAGTACTCAGTTGGCCAGGGACGGCAGCCTGATCAAGCAGACCCGCAGCGATGTTTTTTTCAACTCGGATGATTCTCCGATTTTCGAACACACGGCGTTTATCGAAGGTACAGCCTACTTCCCTTCTTTCAGCGGAGAGGTTTACCCGGTGAATATGCAGGGCAAGGTGGCGCAGGTCGGAAAACCCTGGGACCTGGTGACCAAAGAAGAGCGAGCCGGCAACTGGCGTCCGGGTGGAATTGGGCTTATCGACGCGGATGATCACGGACACTTCTACATCCTGATGCACCCGGACGGAGCTGATGGCACCCAGAATGGGGGTGGTTCGGAGGTCTGGGTCTTTGCTGCGGCAAAGCGTGAGCGGGTGTTGAAGATCCAATTGCAGGCCTGGGGGCTGAGTCTGGCTGTCAGTCGCGGCAAGAAGCCGATGGTGCTGGTGACCAACCCCACGGATATGAGCCTGGAACTCTACGATGGGACCAGTGGCGAGTACATTCGCTCGGTGAAGGACTTCGGCCAGGAGACGCCACTGATGCTGCACGCGTCCTACCAGGACTGAACCATGCCAGAGTTCGTCAGTACTGCGATCGCCCTGTTTTTTGCCTGGCTGTTTGCCGTCTCCGCCTGGCACAAGCTGCGCCATCCCGGATTTTACCGGGAGTTGTTGCGCAGTTGGTTCGTGCAAAAAGCGGGGTCGGTCGGGATCTGGCCCCTGGCTGTGCTGGAGCTTGTCATCGTCCTGTCGCTGCTATTTCCCGCCAGCCGCAGCGGCGCCTTGTTGCTGGTGGCGGTATTGCTACTGCTGTACGCCGCAGGCATGGGCTGGCAGCTGCTACGGGGTCGCGCGTACCTGAAGTGCGGTTGTGCGGGGCCCGCCGCTGAGACGACCATCAGCCGCGCCCTGGTCTGGCGCAACCTGATCTGCGCACAACTGGCACTGTTTGCAGCGCAACAGATTACTGCGGGATCCCTGCATTTCCTGAATGCTGGCGTCGCTGTACTGTGCGCCGCGTTCCTGTGTTTGCTTTACCTGTGCTGTGAGCAGCTGATCAGCAATGCCCAGCACTTTGCCCTGGAGAAGAGATAATGGATTGGTTGGTGGTATCGAATATTCTGCTGTGGATAGGTTTTCTGGCGGTGGTGCTGGTTAACTTCGCCCTGGCGCGACAGATTGGGGTGCTGTACGAACGGGTCGCCCCGGCCGGTGCGTTGATGATGAATCAGGCGCTTGAGGTTGGGGGCAGGGCGCCGGAACTGGCGCTGCCCGGTCTTGATGGTGATATTGTCGAGGTTGGCTCGGTGCTGGCCGGAAAATCGCAACTGCTGTTTTTCCTGTCGCCGGATTGTCCGGTCTGCAATGAACTCACGCCCATTCTGAAGTCCGCGGCGCACGCCGAAGGCAACTGGTTACGGCTGGTACTGGCCAGTGATGGGGAAGAGCTGGACCACAAGGGCTATCGCCTGGCCAAGGGTTTGCAGGAATTCCCCTATGTTGTGTCGGAGTTGCTGGGCAAATCTTACGGCGTAGCCAAGTTACCCTACGCGGTATTGATCGATGAACAGGGCCTGATTGCTTCCATGGGGATCATCAATTCCCGGGAACATCTGGAGAGCCTGTTTGAGGCCAAGGAACGCAAGGTGGCCTCCATTCAGGATTACCTGAACAAGAAAAATTCGCTGCAGTACCTGGAAGGGGGCACGAGATGAACTTTCTTGACGACTTGTTTGAGCGGCGTAGCCGGCAGTTAGCCCAACGCAGTTCCCGCCGGGGTGTGCTGAAGCAACTGGGCGGCTTGCTGGTGGGTGCTGCGGCAGTGCCCCTGTTGCCGGTAGCCCGGGCGGTCGCAGCGCCCCAAGCGGCACCTAAGGCACCAAAGGAAATGGGTGACGAAAGCGACTGCGATTACTGGCGTTACTGCGCCATCGACGGTTTTTTGTGTAGCTGCTGCGGCGGTACCAAGAACAGCTGTCCCCCGGGAACCGAAATGTCGCCAATCACCTGGATCGGCACCTGCCGCAATCCCGCCGATGGGCGCAACTATGTGATTTCCTACAACGACTGTTGTGGCAAGTCGTCCTGTGGCATCTGCCTGTGCCAGCGGGATGAAGGGGACCGGCCCCCGTACCGCTCTGACAAGACCAACGATATTAACTGGTGCCTGGGTACAGCCAGCGCCGTGTACCACTGTTCCACCGCAATAGTGGTGGGTGTGGCGCTGGATAAGGGTGCGAAATAGCTGGCATGCGCAAACTGGGTCGCTGGTGGCTGTTCGCCCTGGGTTTATTGACGGTTGCGCCCCTGGGGGCAGAAGAGTTCAATGCCCAACGCGCCCGTTTCAACTACCAGATGTCCTGCCAGGGCTGCCACGCGCCAGACGGGGTGGGGGCGTCCACGGTGCCGCGGATGAAAGACTTCGTGGGCACGTTTTTACGCTCTCGCGCGGGCCGGGAATTTCTGGTACGGGTACCGGGTGCAGCAACCTCGGCGCTGGGAGACGCAGAGTTGGCAGAAGTCCTGAACTGGATACTGTTGGATTTTGGTGGCGACAGCGTCAAGAGCGACTTCAGGCGCTACACCGGGACTGAAGTCGGCGCCCTGCGCAAATCGCCACTGTTCGAAGTAGACCGCTACCGGGTGCAATTACTCGCGGAAATCGCCAGCAACACAATGGAAAACCAGAGCCATGATTAAACAACTAGTCCCAAGCCTGATCCTGTTGATCCTCACCGGCAATGCCCTGGCAGATACTCCGCCACAGGTGGCCACCTGTGTGGCCTGTCACGGCCAGGGCGGGGTGTCCGGCAATCCGGACTGGCCCAGTCTGGCCGGGCAGAAGCAGGGCTATCTTATCGCTCAGATCACCGCTTTCCGTGATGGCGAGCGCTCCAGCCCGCAGATGGCGCCCATGGTCAAGTCTCTCAGCGACGCGGATATTGAGGCACTGGCGGCATACTATGCTACCCAAACCGCGGCAGTGGCAGCTAGCGGTGACGCCGAGCTGGTCGCAAGCGGCCATAACCGCGCCGGTTACTGTGTGTCCTGCCACGGAATGAAAGGCGTCTCAGCCAACGATGAATGGCCGAATCTCGCCGGGCAGCAGGCCCGTTACCTGGAAAACCAGTTGCTGGCCTTCAGGAACGGCACCCGTGACAGCGGCCTCATGCAAACGGTGATTGCCGACCTGAGCGAACAAGACCTGGCGGCGCTGGCGGCCTATTTCAGCCAGCTGGCACGCTGAGTCGGGCCTGCCAGCGGTGCTCGCGGAATTCCGCGGCCGGAACGTTCAGCCAGATATAGAGGGTGCGTACTGGTGTATTAGTCAATACCCCTAGAGGAAGGGTGCAGGGTCTAGAGCAGCGCCAGCCCAATAACAGAAACGCTCATCATCAGGCAACCCAAACCTGCCAGGCAGATACTCAACCATTGCACCCGGTTTCTTTTGCTTATTGCCGTCATGCTTAATGCCGTCATAAAACTCACCACGTGGCTTCAGCCAGAAAAAACATGATAGAAGTCTAGTTGATAACCGCGCACGCGGTAGGGTTTTATGTCTTTTTTCACCAAAAGTGTGAACAAGCGCACATTTCTGGTTATAAGGCACTGGCAGGGGCTTGCCATCGCCCCCCGGGACAGGGGCGGGTTTTGTCTGAATTAATGCCCTACAGTTGGGCGCTTAACCCGAAGCGGCTCACCACGTCCTGTGCCAAGGGCAAGCTCAGTGGTGAGAAGGCTAGCTTAGGGATCCTTTTTAGCGTCCTCGTTCGACGGGGGTTGAATGTCTTGAGTTTGGCTATCGCTTAACTCAGCTTTCCGAAGTCGTTTCTCTTCCTTCTTCTTCTTTTTGGCGAGTTCTCGCTGGCGCTTTTCAAATGCGTAGTTAGGTTTGGCCATTCGGAATAACTTCTACTAAATTCGAGGACGAAGCAGACAGATTACGCCATTTCCCTGCCCAGTGCACCCAGCGATGCTCCCACCCTACCTGCAGCGGGTCGCCTTTCCCAAGTTCAGTCACTGTCACCAGAGCACTGTCAGAACAGAGTCTCCTTAACCGTCTCAATCGGCAGGCCGCTTTTGCTGTTTAATGCAGCACAGCGGGTTTTTGTATTCGCCCGGCAGATTAGACCCTGCGGTATATCAATTTATGCTCACATCGCCCTTCTCTGTTGGCGCAGAATTGTGCTGCCGGGGTATATTAGTTGCGTGTGAGAATGTGTCGGGTCCCACCGGTGTTGCCTCTGACCGCTGTCGCGTCCGACCGCTGTCGCGCCCGACCAGGGAGAAAAACATGAATCAGGCACTACCAGAGCCTTACGTTATTGAGGGAAGTTTACCCGATCGATACCCCAGGGGTTGGTTTTGCATTGGCACCGACTACGAATTTACCAGCATCCCGGTAAAACTGGATTATTTTGGTACCTCCCTGGTTGCTTACCGGGGTCAGAACAGTGGTCAGGTGCATATACTTGACGCCTACTGTCCACATATGGGGGCTAACCTGGCGGGCGCGGGAAGCTGCATCCAGGGTGATTCTGTCATCTGCCCCTTTCACGCCTGGCGTTGGGGCTCCGATGGTGTTTGTAACGATATTCCATACGCCAAAAAAATTCCCGCCAAGGCTCGCATCAGGTCCTGGCCAGTGCTGGAGGAAAACCAGCTGGTCTATGTCTGGCATGACCCCGACGGGGGCGAGCCCATGGAGGAGCAGCGCATTCCCCGTGATGAACAGGTTTTCGAGGATGGCTGGACGCCCTGGGTGATACGCCGGGCGCAGGTAGAAAGCAACTGTCGCGAGTTGATCGACAACATGGCAGACAAGGCTCACTTTGGCCCGGTTCACGGCAGTGAGGAAATTACTTTGTTCACCAATATTAGTGAAGGCCACAAGTACACGCAATTGATGAACGGTCGCTCGCCCATGGGCACCATGGAATCAGAGGCCACTTACTATGGGCCGGGTTACATGATTCACCGCTTGACGCATCAGTTGGCCACTGGCGAGACCAGTCGTTTCATGTCACTGGTTATGAACGTGCCTACCAGTTTGGAGAGCTTTGAGTTTCTGGCGGGTTTCAAATATCCCGTACCCCCCGGTTCGGAGGGAAACATGGTGGCCCAGATTGAACATGTAAACCAGCTCATCGACGCGAACGAGCGGGGCGTGTTTGCCGATCTGGCCATCTGGAAAGACAAGGTGACCATCGACAATCCCATACTCTGTGATGGCGATGGCCCGTTAACGCGCCTGCGACAGTGGTACAACCAGTTCCTGGTGCCGGTCGACCAGGTGCCGGAATCACTCAGCGAGCGCAAGGTATACGACAAGAGCGAGTCTATTCTTTTCCAGTAAGCCTATTCTGTTCCAGTAAGCGGTAGCATAAAAAAAGCCTCTCCTTGGAGGGGCTTTTTTGGGCTTCGTTGTCTGGCGACCATGCTTTGTCATAATTTGCCCCTACTTTGTCGTCGTATGCAGGGCGAGCGCCGGCCTGGTTTTGTTACTTTTCTTAGCGGCCCGAATGCAGGGCTGATGAAGCTAACACAATTCAGGCATCCCGGCCCCGACCGGGAGTCGTAGAGGGGCAGACATGATCAATCAGCGTACAAGACAGTCGATTTTATTTTCCGGAAATTCACACACTGTCGCGCCGCCGGCGCGAAGAAAAAGGTCGCTGCTCAGTCTGGCAATGTCCGCAATACTGGCGCCCGCCCT
>JAPUKZ010000216.1 GCA_027295405.1 Gammaproteobacteria bacterium | reverse complement strand
GCCGTGCTCTTCCAGCTTGCGTACCACCGCAGCAACAGAAGATGTCTTCTGGCCAATCGCGACGTAAACACACTTGATACCCGTGCCTTTCTGGTTGATGATCGCATCCACCGCAATCGCGGTCTTGCCAATCTGGCGGTCTCCGATAATCAGCTCGCGCTGGCCGCGACCGATAGGCACCATGGAGTCAATGGATTTAAGACCTATCTGCACCGGTTGCTCCACTGACTGGCGGGCGATAACGCCGGGCGCTACTTTCTCCAGCGCATCAGTCATGGTCGTGGTGATCGGACCCTTGCCGTCAATGGGGACACCCAGGGCATCAACTACGCGACCCTGTAGTTCCGGACCCACCGGTACTTCCAGGATGCGGCCAGTACAGCGGCAGGTCTGGCCTTCCGTCAGGCCAAGATAGTCGCCCAAAACCACCGCGCCCACGGAATCGCGCTCGAGGTTCAGGGCCATACCGTAAAGACCACCGTCAAATTCGATCATTTCTCCGTACATCACCTCAGTGAGACCGTGGATGCGGATAATACCGTCTGTCACCGAAACTACCGTGCCCTCGTTGCGGGCCTCACTGCTGACATCGAGTTGTTCGATGCGCTGCTTGATAATTTCGCTGATCTCAGAGGGATTCAGTTGCTGCATGCTTGTTTCCTCAAATCCTAGGAATTCATTGCTTCGGCCAGCTTGTTCAGCCGGCCGCGCACGGAGCCGTCGATCACCAGATCGCCCGCTCGAATAAGTACGCCGCCCAGAAGTGTCTTGTCGACCACACTGTCGACTTTCACTTCCCGTTCCAGTTTGGTTCTCAGAACCCGGGCCAGGGTCTGCTCTGTCTGCTCCGTCACTTCAAATGCGGAAAACACCTTCACATCGACCGTTTTTTCCTGATTGGCCTTGTACTGATCAAACACGGCAGATATTTCTGGAAGCAAGGTCAAACGCTTGTTGCTGGCCAGAACACTGACAAAGTTCTGGCCATGACTATTGATGGCGTCGCCGCACACATCCTTGAGGGTCTGCGCCTGTTGCTCCGCTGTCAGTGCCGGGTTGCTGAGTACCCGAGCCATGACAGCGTCAAGGGTCACTGCCGCAGCCGAAGCCAGCTGCGCCGACCAGGTCTGCAATTCCCCACGATCCCGGGCAAATTCAAATGCCGCCCTGGCATAGGGCCGAGCGAGTGTGCTTAATTCAGCCATTGCCTATCCGCCCTATAGCTCTGCGGCCAGCTTATCGACCAGCTCCACGTGCCGTTGTTGATCGATTTCTGCCGCCAGGACTTTCTCGGCACCCGAAAGTGCCAGAGCTGCCACCTGGCCGCGCAGTTGTTCGCGGGCACGGTTCACTTCCTGCTCTATCTCGGATTGGGCCGCTTCCTTCAACCGCTGGCCTTCGGCTAGCGCCAGTTCCTTGGCCTCCTCGACTATCTGGTTGCCGCGCTTGTTAGCCGCATCAATGATGCCAGCGGCCTCTTCCTTGGCTTCCTTGAGCC
The DNA here is from genome assembly GCA_027295405.1 of Gammaproteobacteria bacterium. Taxonomy (GTDB): domain Bacteria; phylum Pseudomonadota; class Gammaproteobacteria; order Pseudomonadales; family Halieaceae; genus JAPUKZ01. Next base: position 4,544 of record JAPUKZ010000216.1, on the reverse strand, counting down.
GCTCTACCGCCTTCTCCTGGGCCAATTCCAGATCGTGGCTGGCGCGATCCGCAGCCGCAAGTCCAGCGGCGATTTTTTCCGCACGCTCCTGCATGGCAGCCAGAATCGGCGGCCACACATACTTCATGCAGAACAGCACAAACAGGGAGAAAAAAAACATTTGCCCGAAAAGCGTAAGATTTATATTCACGCTCTGCTCCTCATAGAATTCCTGTCACAAGGTGCCGCCTGGTTCAGGCAGCACCGGCAAGAGCCCGTGCTTAAGCGGCTACTACGAAAATCAGGTACATCGCGATACCCACACCAATAATGGGGATCGCGTCCACCAGGCCGGCGCCGAGGAAGAAGGTCACCTGCAGTTTCGGCGCCAGCTCCGGCTGACGTGCAGATCCTTCCAGCAACTTGCCGCCGAGCAGACCGACGCCGATAGCAGCACCCAGACCGCCCAGGCCCATCATGATTGCGGCAGCGACATAGATTAATTCAGGCATGTTTATCTCCTAGTATGTACAAACAATAGTGAGTTAAGTTAGTGGTCCTCGTGAGCCATGCTGAGATACACGACCGTAAGCACCATAAAAATGAAAGCTTGCAAGATAATAATAAGGATATGGAATATCGCCCAGGCGATATGAATCAAACCCGCGGGCGCAAACCATAGCGCACCCGCCCCGTACAGGGCCGCGATCAATATGAATATCATCTCCCCGGCATACATATTGCCGAACAGCCGCAAACCCAGCGAGAACGGCTTCGCCAGCAGGCCAACCACTTCCATGAACAGGTTGACGGGAATAAAAATCCAGTGGTTGAAGGGGTGCATGGTCAGTTCTTTGATAAACCCCATACCCTTGATCTTGATGGAGTAGAACAACATCAAAATGAACACGCCCAGGGCCATGCCCATGGTGATATTGGGGTCGGTAGAGGGTACGATTTTCTGGTAGTGCACGCCTGCCAGTGCCAGTAGTCCCGGAACCAGGTCAACCGGAAGCAGATCCATCAGGTTCATCAGGAAAACCCAGACAAGTATGGTCAGGGCCAGTGGGGCGATCATGGGGTTGCGGCCATGAAAGGTGGTTTTGACATTGCCGTCGACAAACTCGACCAGCATCTCCGCGACGTTGACAAAGCCGCTGGGGACACCGCTGCTGGCCTTGAGGGCTACCCGACGAAACAACCAGCAAAATAGCAGACCCAAACCAATCGACCACAACATGCTATCCACATGAATCGCCATAAACCCCATGGCGCCAGCCTCCTGGCCGCCATGGGCCATGGTCCACAGGCCACCCTCGCCCACCACACTGCCATCGAAACGGACGCTGCCGGCGGGCAATTTACCGTAGGTAAGGTTAGTCAGGTGGTGAACGATGTATTCGGAAACCGTTTGACCTTCAGATGCCATGTAAACTAACTCTAAGTCCTGTTAACCGGCGCCGCTTGCCTGAGTAGCAACCACGACCCCATCACTTGAATAATCAACATTCCGCCGTAACCGGCGAATACTGCCCACGCTTCCAACGGCCTGTGGAAAGCAAATACCAGGGCAAATCCTGCTACCGCTAAAAAAAACTTGCCGATTTCTCCGGCATAACTGGCTCTGGCTATGCGTAATGCCGCTTGTGCACCCCGGTGCTGGAACACGCGCCAGGTAAAATAAGCCTGCGATAACACAGCTATCAGTCCCCCGAGGATCAAGGACTCGGCCACCAATGGATAGGCTGCAAAATGCAGCGCCCCCCCAAACACCACCAGTACCACAACCTGTACCAGGGTAATTCGGTGGGCTGGAGGCCGGGGTAACTTGGCGCCATTCATCGGTAACTGACCGCTCACTCCAGACCCGCTGAGCCTCCATTCAGGCGCGCAGAATTATAGGGGGAACAGCGCAGGGGTTCAACCGAAAAGTCAACACACTTGAGCATACCCACTAGTCTGTTAGCCCCGGGTTCCTTGCAATCAGCGGTACAACATTGTCACCTTAAGCCGATGGCACAGCATATAGTGGTAACCCGCTGGCCAACTACCAGATACAGTATTTCCCGGCCTGGTTCGCCGGGGTGTCACTTGATATGTTCGAGGATACCATCAAGCTCGGCGAGAGAATTGTAGGCCAGAACCAACTTACCCTTGCCCTTGGCATTGTGTTGAATCTGGACTTTTGCCCCCAGCTTTTGGGACAGTTCATCCTGCAGGCGCTGGATATCCGGGTCCGGTTTGCGTGGCGCTGTACCGGGTTGTCTGGCGCGGGCCAGAATTTTTCTTACCATGTCTTCGGTCTGCCGCACCGACATGCTCCTGCCGACCACCGCGCTGGCAGCTGCCGCTTGTTGCGCTTCCGGCAATCCCAACAGCGCTTTACCGTGCCCCGCTTCCAGATCACCGTGCTCCAGCAATCTGCGCACATCCTCTCGCAGGGACATCAAGCGCAATAAATTGGTTACGGTGCTACGGCTTTTACCCACTGCCTCGGCAATTTGCTGCTGTGTCAGCTCAAATTCCAGCTGCAAGCGCTGCAGTGCGGTCGCCTCTTCGATTGGATTGAGGTCCTCGCGCTGGATATTTTCGATCAGCGACATTGCCACTGCGGCTTCATCGGGAACCTCTCGCACGATAGCCGGAATGGTGTCCAACCCGGCCAACTGCGTGGCCCGCCAGCGGCGTTCACCGGCAATTATTTCAAATTTCTGGTCGGAAACAGATCGCAGTACAATGGGCTGCAGTACACCCTGCGCTCTAATACTCTGGGCCAGCTCTTCCAGAGCAACTTGATCCATATCCCGGCGCGGCTGATACTTGCCACGCTGGATAAGGTCCACCGGCACATCGCGCATATCCTGTTTGGTCGACATTCCCTCCGCAGCTCGGGTGGCTGGCGTCGAGACTGTCCCCAAAAGCGCGTCCAGGCCTCTTCCCAGCCCCCGTTTTTTTGCGTTCATTGCGTCAACTCCGCCAACTGTGCCTGCACTCCAGTCTCTTCTCCCCGGCGCAGGATCTCTCCCGCCAGGGCCAGATAGGCCTTCGCGCCCCTGGATTTAGGATCGTATTGAATAACCGGCAAGCCAAAACTCGGCGCCTCCGCCAGGCGCACGTTCCGAGGGATCACCGTGCGGTACACGCGTTCACCGAAATGGCTTTGCAGCTGTGCCGATACATCGTTGGTCAGGCTATTGCGGGGGTCGTACATGGTTCGCAACAAACCCTCTATGTGCAACTGTGGATTAATGCTCTCCGCCACCCGCTGAATGGTGCTCATCAGCGCGGTTAGACCTTCCAGGGCATAGTACTCACACTGCATGGGTATCAAGACACTGTCAGCCGCAACCAGCCCGTTCAGGGTCAACATATTAAGCGATGGCGGACAGTCAATCAGAATAAAATCATAGTATTCAGCCACCTCCTGCAAACCCTCCAGTAAACGCCTCTCCCGGCCTGGCGCATCGATGAGTTCCACTTCCGCCGCAGTCAGATCGCTGTTGGCGGCGAGCACGTCAAACGCCCCCGTTGCGGAGCGGTTGAGCACTGCGGACACCGCTTCCCTGTGCACCAACACATCGTAAACCGATTGTTCCACCTCGTACTTGTCGACTCCGCTGCCCATGGTGGCATTTCCCTGGGGATCAAGATCCACCAGCAAGACCTGCTTGCGCGTAGCAGCGAGCGATGCAGACAGGTTGACACAGGTTGTGGTCTTGCCCACCCCCCCTTTCTGATTGGCAATAGCGAGTATTTTAGCCAAGTATTTCCCCATTAACCCCTGGCACGGGGCGTAGCTCGATTAAATGCCGTTGTTCGGGTAATCCCGGTACCTGGATTCGGTGCGCGGCGACAAGCTGACAGCGACCGTCCAGGGTTACCAGTTCCTGCTCTGGATAGAGGCCCTTCATGGCCAAAAAACAACCGTCCGCAGCACACAGGTGCATGCAACTTTCTACCATATCGATCAGGGAAGCAAATGCGCGCGACAATACGATGTCGTAGGGCCTGACAGCGACGAAGGTCTCGGCGCGACTGTTATGGACAGTAATATTATCCAGGCCCAGTTCAGTTTTCACCTGAAAAAGAAACCGGGTCTTCTTGCCATTGCTGTCCAGCAGGTGGAATTCCCGTTCCGGATACACGATTGCCAGCGGTACACCAGGCAAACCCGCACCGCTACCCACATCGATGCAACGCACACCGGAACCCAGGTGCGGGCCTATCGCCAGGCTGTCGAGAATATGCCGGTAGACCATCTGTTCGGGATCGCGCACAGCGGTCAGGTTGCAAACCTTGTTCCAGCGCTGCAATAAATCGAGGTAGGCCAACAGGGAATTCACCAGGTCGATCTCGACCCTGTCCGCCAGACCCAGTTGCGCCATGCCTTGTTGAATTGTGGGTTTCAAAAATAGCTGAATCGTGGGTTTCAAAATAGTTGAATTGCGGGTTTTAAAATAGCTGACGCGGGTTTTAAAATAACCGTGGGCCGGGATCAGGCGCTGCGGCGTTCCAGGGCACCGCGCTTTTTCAGGTGAATCAAGAGCAGTGAAATCGCCGCCGGT
>JAPUKZ010000215.1 GCA_027295405.1 Gammaproteobacteria bacterium | reverse complement strand
GCCGCAGCAACCATTGCCTCGCCGATACGGGCATTGTTGGGGTGCAGTACGAACATGGCAAAGACATCGCCAAACAACATGCCGCTGGCAATCAGCAACACACCGCCGATAACCAATAACCGTTGGGAATCTGACCCAAGAGGGCTCTTTGCTTCAGACGCCAGAGGGCTCTCTGCTTCCAGAGAATCAAGTGCAGCCTGAGTCAACGTGGGCCTCCTTCACAGACTAGTGTTTACGTCTGTAACTATGATTTAGTTGTTGTGTAATTCAAGAGGCTGATACAACAGCATACCGAACACTGATAATAATCGAGACACTCAATCATCACCAGTGAAAAACACTATTTTTACCGAGCTTTTAGGACTTTTTTGCATGGAGCATGCCCCTACCCAACATGAAAAAAAGGCCGCTCTGCTATTGGTGGTGACCACGCTCTGAAACGGTAAAGCGACGAATCCAGGCTGAGTGTCAAACCGATGGCAACTCCATCAGGGCGTGCTCCACCTCCCCCACGTCGTATTCGTGATCTTCCAGCAAACCGGCGTTGTAATCCATATAAGCCTGCATATCAAGATGGCCATGGCCGGACAGATTAAACAGGATGGTCTCCCCGGTTCCCGCCTCCTTGCAGCGTAGCGCCTCATTGATGGCGGAGCGAATAGCATGAGTAGACTCCGGTGCAGGGACAATTCCCTCTGTCTGCGCAAACTGCGTGCCCGCCTCAAAGCAGGTGTTTTGCGCAAAGGCCTGCGCCTCTATCTGGCCCAGGTGAAACAGATGACTGACAATAGGGGACATGCCGTGGTAGCGCAAACCACCGGCATGGATGGACTCTGGCACAAAGCCATGTCCCAGCGTGTACATTTTCATCATGGGCGTTAGCCCGGCCACGTCGCCATAATCATAGGCGTATTTGCCCTTCGTCAGCGTCGGGCAGGAGGCCGGTTCGACGGCAATAATACGGGTTTTCCTGGCATTTCTCAGATTCTCGCCGACGAACGGAAAACTCAGCCCGGCAAAGTTACTACCCCCCCCGGAACAACCGATAACCACGTCCGGGTACTCGCCGGCCATTTCCATCTGCAGCAGGGCCTCCTTACCAATAACCGTCTGGTGCAACAGCACATGGTTAAGCACGCTGCCCAAAGCGTAATTGGTATCGTCACGCAGTCGGGCCACTTCCACCGCCTCGGAAATGGCAATGCCCAGGCTGCCAGGTGAATCGGGATGCGCCGCCAGAATATCCCGGCCAGACTGGGTTTGGTCACTGGGGCTGGCAATCACTTTTCCGCCATAGGTTTCAATCATGGCACGACGATAAGGCTTCTGGTCATAGCTGATCCTTACCATAAACACCTGCACGTCGATGCCCATGGCGACACCCGCCAGGGACAGGGCAGTACCCCACTGTCCGGCGCCGGTTTCAGTGCTGAGGTGCTTGATACCTGCCTCGCGATTGTAATAGGCCTGGGCTATCGCCGTATTCAACTTGTGGGAGCCTACCGGGCTGCTGCCTTCATACTTGTAGTAAATATGGGCTGGTGTATCCAGCGCCTTTTCGAGATTATGGGCACGATACAAGGTCGATGGCCGCCACTGGCGGTAGTACTGCAGCACTTCCTCTGGAATTTCAATGTCCCGCTCGCTGCTCACTTCCTGCTCGATCAAGTCCATAGGAAAAAGCGCAGACAGGTCTTGTGGCCCTACGGGCTGCCCGGTTTGTGGATTGAGCGGCGGCTCCATCGGCTCCGGCAAATCCGCGAGGATGTTGTACCAATGGGAAGGTATACGGTCTTCGTCGAGAAGGAATTTGACTTGTTTCAAGGGTATCTCTCCTGCGCACTATGCAAGCAACAGAGAGTAAAGGACTTTGAGGGAAGGGTAAATGGGGTGAGCCCATTTACCCCGCGTAGACTATAACTGGAACCTCCATTGGTCGAATGAATTCGACCCTACAACTAAGCGGCGCGGCCGCTGGTAATCTTGATACCGGCGCCAAGATCACCTGCGCTCCTACGCACTGCGATAGTGAGTCTATCAGCCCACTAGCTCGCCTCGGCCAAGGAAGCCGATGCGGGCTTCAGGTGGGGCAGCACCTCTTCGCCAAACAGACGAACGGTTTCCAGATTGTCTGCTTCAGTGGCACCCACCACTTCCAGCAGCGGTGTATTCAGACCCGCATCAACCAGCTCCTGGGTAATTTCCAGGCACTCTTGGGGAGTTCCGGAGATCACCGTAAACTTGCGCTGCATTTCGTCGGTGACCAAATGCGTAACGTCGTCTGCGGTACCCGCTTCGATAGCCTTGCGGAAGGGATCCCAGGCTGAATCCGGCAAGCCTGAGCCAGCCAGGATGACATCGTTCTTGATGTTACGCAGTTTGTTGACAACATAGGTGCCCGTGTAGCTGCGAGTGGCTGCCTTGGCCTTGGCACCATCTTTGCTGCAAGCCGCAAGAATGACACCACCAACCGGGAAGTCGGCGGGCACGTCCCGCCCGGCCTTCTCAGCGCCCTTGCGCATATTGTCGATAGCGTACTCAACGAACTTCGGCGAAGTCAGACCCGCCAGCAACATACCATCACTGGAACGGCCAGCCAAACGCTGCATATAGGGGCCCGTAGCACCAACGTAGATAGGAATCTCGGTGCGCAGGCCGTCAGCAGCGCGATCGTAGCCAGGCATACTGGATTTGTAGAACTTGCCTTCGTAATCGTAAGCCTCGCCAGTGAACACCTTGCGCATGATATCCAGGGCTTCCTGGTGAACCGGTACCGGCTTCATGACATCAATGTCGTATTCCAGGTATTCGATACCGACCTTGCCCACGCCAATCCCCATGACAAAGCGACCACCGGACAACTCGTCGATGCCGGCACACTCGGAAGCCAGGATGGTGGGATGGCGCACATAGGGAGAGGTAATTCCCAGGCCAATGGTAATCTCCTTGGTAGCCATAGTCGCGGCGGCCAAAGCAGTGAAACAACCGCGAGCTTCCAGACCGTAGGAGCGGAACCAGTGATAGGCCTCTGCGATCCAGAAACCACCACGGAAGCCCGAGGCTTCAGTCTGCGCGGCATACTTCTGGATGGCCGACATCGGTTCGTAAGATTTGAAAATAATTCCAACGTTTACATCACTCATTTTGTTCTCCTGCGAATAAACTTAGTTTGATTAATCAGGCGTACTGCGCAACAACCGCACGAAACTCATCGTCCGTCATCAGTCGCTGTGCGGCGGTTGCCTGGTGTTTTACCTGGTTGAGAATGTCACCGTGCTTGTCAGCTGGGGCATTCAGTCCCAGCTCTTCCAGTTTCAGGACGATGTTGGATAAACCGCTTTTCTTGCCCAGCACGATCTTTCTATCGGCTGAGACAATATCCGCCGAATAGGGCTCAATCGCTTCGGGAATATGAAACTGATTGGCGACAGCGCCGCTCTCGCGTGTGTACAAATATTCGCCTACCACGGGCTTCCAGCCATCAACGGTGTAGCCACCCGCTTGCTGTACCATCCGTGAAATTTCACGCGCCTTGCTCAGGTCCAGCGCGACCGGTACGTTGTACAGACACTGCAGGGTCAGGGCGACTTCACAAATATCCGCGTTGCCGGCCCGCTCTCCCATACCGTTGATAGTGCCCTGGATGAAATCGGCCCCACCGCGCACAGCGGCGACGGCGGCTGCAGTGGCCAGACCAAAATCATTATGGCCATGCCAGTGAAGAAGTACTTCATCACCAACCCAGGACCGGACTTCGCCCAGCAGATACTCGACCGCCTCGGGAGCGCAGGCGCCAATCGTATCGACTATCGAAATCTCACTGGCGCCGGCCTCCAGAGCCGCCGCGTACACATCTTGCAAGAAAGCCAGGTCGCTACGGGTACTGTCAACTGCAAAAAAGTTTACTCGCTTGATGCCGTTGTCCCTGGCGTGTTTGATGGAACCCGTCACCCGCTCCATCACCTTGGCACGGGTGAAGCCGTAGGCCTCCATCTTGACATCACTGGTAGAAATTTCGATCAGGATGTTTTCGGTACCGAGTTCGATATGGGAATCCAGATCGGCCTGCACGCAACGGGCAAAGCCCCATATTTCCGACTCCAGGCCCCCTGCCAGGATGCGCTCTACCGCTTCCG
>JAPUKZ010000214.1 GCA_027295405.1 Gammaproteobacteria bacterium | reverse complement strand
TGCGCTCCCGGGTGGCCAGCAGTTGATGGGTGACATCGAGCCCAAAAACCACAATCGGGCGGCCGCACTCGAACACCACATGGGCGGCATGGGGATCAACCAGCATATTGAATTCCGCCGACGGCGAATAGTTGCCACCCTCGCGCATGACACCGCCCATCAGCACGATCTGGTCGACATTGTCGAGTATCGACGGCTGTTTGACGATTGCCATTGCGATATTGGTGAGCGGGCCAGTGGGCACCAGGGTAACCGGGCCCTCCGTGGCGTTCAGCGCGGCATCGATAATGAAGTCTACCGCGTGCGCGGATGCCAGCGGACGGGATGGCTGTGTGATTTCGATACCATCAATGCCGGTCGTACCATGCACTTTCTCAGCCGTAATCAGTGATCGAACCAGGGGTCGGGAGCAGCCGGCATAGACACACACATCATCACGCCCGGCGATATCGCAGATCAGGCGTGCATTTCTCTGGGTGAGTTCCAGCGGCACATTGCCGGCCACGGTTGTGACACCGAGAATCTCGAGCTCGTCAGTCGCGGCAAAGGCAAGCAGTAGATTGACTGCATCGTCCTGGCCCGGGTCACAATCGATGATGATCTTACGCTTCGCCATGGCTCAACCCGGATCTGGGAAACAGGATTAACAACGCTGCTGCAACGGAGGCACTCACTGGCCAGGACAGAGCATGCTTCACCTAACGCGTACCGTACAGCCTGTCGCCGGCATCGCCAAGGCCCGGCACGATGTAGGCGTGCTCATTCAACCGCTCGTCCAGTGACGCCGTGTACACCGCCACATCCGGGTGTTGCTCGAGCATAACCTGCACCCCCTCAGGGGAAGCCACCAGCGACATAAAGTGAATTCTGCGTGGCTCTACGCCATGGTCCAGTAGCACGTCCACGCCGGCAGCCGCTGAGTAGCCGGTTGCCAACATGGGGTCGACCAGGAAGAAATCGCGGTCAGGTGCCGAGGGCAACTTGCGCAAGTACTCCACCGGCCGCTTTGTCTCGGGATCACGATACATGCCCACGTGACCCACCCGTGCAGCGGGCATCAGATCGAGCAGACCCTCGGCCATCCCCAGCCCGGCGCGGAGGATGGGGACGATCGCCGGCTTCTTCCCCTTCAGCACTGGCGTCGACATCGCGCACAAGGGGGTCTCAATATCCTTGTGTACGATCGCCAGGTCGTGGGTCATTTCATAGCCCATGAGCAGTGCTATTTCCCGCAATAATTCACGGAATATTTTTGTCGATGTTGTCCTGTCGCGCATATGGCTCAACTTGTGCAGGATCAACGGGTGATTGATGACCTTCAGGTTTGGAAAGTTATGATCGCTGTTCACCGGGGGTATTCTCCAGGATGTTGTTATTGTTGCCAGGGTCGCCCGCCGGCAGCCGGGCCTCCATGAGTATAGCCAGCATTGCGCCGTGCGGGAATTTTGTTGCAAACAGACTGTTCAGGCAGCCGACAGCAGGCGGGCGAGGCTTGCCTGGTGCGCCTCCACGAGGGACAGCAGGGCTGACTCGGCGCGCTCCCGTACATCGGCGAAATCCTCCTCCCTTGCCACAGTTTCCTGCAGCTCGTAGTAGCACTTGACCTTGGGCTCGGTACCGGAAGGGCGAACAATGATCCGTGCACCGTTATCCAGACGATAAATCAGCACGTCGCTGGGAGGGAAATTCAGCGGTTCCGTATCACCCCCGGCATACCGGCGCAGCCCACTGCCGAGGTCCTCGACCACTGCTACCGGGCTACCGGCAATTTCCTCCGGGGGTTCACCCCGCAGCAGGTCGCCGATGGGCCGGGCACCGGCTTGCAGCACCAGGCTTCTCTGCGCCGTGACAAAAAGACCGTGGCGCCGGTAAAGCCGCTCCAGTTGGTCCAGTACCGTCTTGCCCTCCCGGGCCAGTTGCTCGGTCATCTGTGCAAAAGCCAGCAGGGCAGACAGCCCGTCCTTATCCAGCACCTGGCGCCCCGCCGCATAACCGAGCGCCTCCTCGTAGGCAAAGAGTAATCGGTGATGCCGGTCCTCATGGCCCAGGGCGGTGTTGACCAACCACTTGAAGCCGGTGAGGGTTTCGTAATAATCCGCGCCGGCGGCGGCAGCGATAGTCCTGAGCATGCCCGAGGATACAATCGTGGTACAGACTATCGGTGTATAGGGGTGCGATTTCTCCAGCAAATAACTCCCCAACAGAACGCCGATCATATCGCCGGTCAACATCTGGTAGTCGCCTTCGCCTGTTCGCACCGCAACAGCCAGGCGATCTGCATCCGGATCGTTGGCGCAGGCCAGGTTGGCATCTTTCTCCCGCGCCAGGGCAATCACCATATCCATTGCACCCGGCTCTTCCGGGTTCGGGAAATTGACAGTGGGAAACCGGCCATCGGGCTCGCGCTGGGCGGGAACGCTGTAGACCTTGTCAAACCCCGCCTCGCCCAGCAATGTCTCGGCCGGTACTGCGCCAACCCCGTGCATGGCCGTGTAGGCAATACTGATGCTTGCATTCGCGCCCCCCGGCATGAACAGCTGGTCGCAGAGGATGGCGTCGAGGTAGGCCCGATCAAACGCCTCACCGAGCACCTCTACCAGTCCCGCGGCCTGGGCCTCATCAAATTCAAGCCAGGGGATTTCCTCCTCTGCGGCCAGTTCAATCGCGGCGGCAATACCGGCATCGTGAGGTGGAATGATTTGTGCCCCGTTATCCCAGTACACCTTGTAACCGTTATATTCGGGGGGGTTATGGCTGGCGGTGATGACAACGCCGGCGGCAGCTTTCCTGTGAACCGTACCAAACGCAACAATCGGCGTGGCCGCCACATTGGACGTGATAAATACCCTGATCCCCAGCGCCGCGAAGACACAGGCTGCGTCCCTGGCAAACTGGCGGGAATCCGGGCGGCCATCGAATCCGACGACGATACCTCGCACCGCGGCATCCGGGATGGCCTGCACCGCGACGAGTATGGCGCCCTGTCAAGTGGGCCTTATTACGACTACAACGCAGCGCCTTTCGGCCGTGACCTGAGGTCCGACCTCAACCGCTACAACGCATTCCTGTTCATCAATCACGAATTTGAGAACGGCACCGAGGCCTACACCGAGCTGAGTTACTACCAGGCCGATGTCAATTTAATGTCCCAACCGAGTACCACGCTCAGCAATTTCGAGATGTATGTCGGCGCGGAAAACTATTACAACCCGTTTGGTCCCTGTGGTTCTCCGAACC
>JAPUKZ010000213.1 GCA_027295405.1 Gammaproteobacteria bacterium | reverse complement strand
ATTTCCCGCCAGGCAGCCCATTGTGTGAGTGCCCTGGGCTATCAGGACAACACCGGCGATGACAGGGAGGGGGAGTGGAGCAGGCCCGGCGTACTGGATTTTGATGTGGCCGGCGCTTCTGCCAAGGTCACCTGGGAGATCAGCGATAACCTGAGTCTTATCTCCATTACCGCCTATGATGAGACTGACAAATTGTACGAGGAGGATACTGACGCCAGCCCGCAGAGCTTCCTGGAGGCCACCTATAACGTCGACTCCGAGACCTTCTCCCAGGAATTCCGTCTGGTCGGGAACAGCGATTCCAGCAATTGGTTGCTGGGGTTTTTCTACCTGGACGAGGAGCTTAACCAGGACCAGACAGTGGATTTGTTTCGCGATCTGCGGCCGATATTTGGCTTCAACCCCGACCTGGGCACCTTCTTCAGTCGCCATGTGCACCAACAGGAGACGACCACCTGGGCCGTGTATGGCCAGGTGGAATACCAGCTCGCGGAGCAGTGGTTGCTGACCGGTGGCTTGCGCTACACCCAGGAAGATCGTGACTTTTCAGCCCAGGTGGCCTTCGAGGAGCCCGACTTTAGCATTCCACTTGTGGATTTCGCCGACGATATCGACAACGACAATACTTCCGGGCGACTGGCGCTCAACTACTATCCCAACGAGGACTGGATGTTGTACGGCAGCGTGACCACGGGTTTCAAAAGCGGCGGCTTTCCGGGTGTTTTCGGCTTTTCCCCGGAGGAGTACCAGGGCTATGATCCGGAAGAGATCACCGCCTACGAAGTCGGTTTCAAGAGCACGCTGGCCGACAGTCGAGTGCAGTTAAACGGCGCGGCGTTTTTCTACGATTACATGGATATTCAGGTCTACCAGATTCTTGAAAGCGACAGCCCGATTCCGGTACAACGCCTGACCAATGGCGGTGATGCAGAGATTTTTGGCGGCGAACTGGAGCTGACGGCACAACCGGCAGAGGGCTTGTATCTGCTGTTGGGTCTGGCGTATCTGGACACCGAGTTTCAGGACCTGACCTTTGGCGATCTGGATCTCTCGGGCAACAGCCTGGCCACCGCGCCCGAGTGGAGTGGCAACGGCCTGGCCCGCTATGACTGGTCGCTGGGCAATGGCGGAGGCGTGTATGCGCAGGTGGATTTCACGTACTCCGACGAGTACTTTTTTGATGTGTTCAACACCGCCCACGCATCCCAGGAAGCCTACACCCTGTGGGGGGCAAGAGCTGGTTATCTCTCACCCAATCAAAACTGGGAACTGGCGGTATGGGGTAAGAACCTGACGGATGAAGATTACTTCGCCACCGGCCTGGATCTGGGCGAAGCCTTCGGCCAGGTAGAAATGATACCCACCCGGCCGCTGATGTACGGGGTAGAACTGAGGGTGCATTTCAATTAGCAGCAGGCCCTCCATGCGTCAGCTGGGCGCCGTCGCCGCCGCCTACAGCCTGGCGACCACCCCATTCAATATTGCGCCGCTACTGGTCGGTGCAGTAATCACCGTGCTGGGTGCCAGCGAGCAGCAGTCGGGCCAGCTGATGACGCTGGAGCTGCTGTCCATGTCGGTTGTTGCGATGGTGGCGGCGCCGTTGGGGCAGCAAGCCTGCAAGCCCTGGGTGTTGACACTCGCCGTGCTATTGCTGGTGGTGGTGCACTCTATCAGTGCTTTGGTTGGCAGCTACACGCTGTTGCTGCCGCTGCGGATCGTCGCGGGTATCGGAGCCGGTACTCTGTTACTCGCAGTAAACACCACCATTGCCACCTCCAGTGATCCCGTGAGATTGTACGGTGCCTGTTCGATGGCTACTGCCACCGTCGGCTTGCTATTGTTGCTCATTACACCCTCCTTGATTGCCGGTCTGGGAATGGCCGGTGCCTATGCGCCGTTGGCGCTGGTAGCCCTGATTGTGCTCGGTATTGTGCGCTGGATGGGAAGTCCCGACAGTGCCGACGTCGACAAGCAGGCACCGGTGGTGCCCGAAGGCAGCGCGATATCTCCGATGGTCATCGGCGTGTTGCTGATCGCCTTGTTTGCAATCCAATTTACCCAGGGCGCGCTCTACTCGTTTTCTGAGAGAATAGGTGTGGAACAAGCCGCCTTGTCCTCAGCCGATATGGGCATTTTGCTGGCCGTGGGTTATGCGGCCGCGATTCCCGCATCCGCATTCGCGACCTGGTTGAGCTACCGGCTGGGTCGCTACCTGCCGCTGATAGCGGGCATGCTGGTCTATGCCCTGGCGACGGTGGGTATGGCGGTCGCTAGCGATCCGCAGGCCTACGCGGTGAATTTTGTCCTGTTCAACTTTGGCTATTTTTTCCTCTTGCCCTATCAGTTGGGCATCCCTGCCGATCTTGATCACAGTGGCAAATTGTCTGGCCTGGGTGTGGGGATATTTTTTATCGGCATGTCCTGCGGTGCTTTTCTCGGCGGTGTGCTGGTGACGCATTTCGGCTACTCGAGCCTGGGTTTCGTGGCGGCGACTGGCGGCGGCGTGGGCTTGCTGATGTTATTGTTTGTGGTTCGCAGAGGAAGTCAAGGCGGTCGTACAGCCGAATCAGTGGCAAGAGGCAGGGTCGGCACTGGCACAACTCATTGACTACTGCAAGGAGCGCCTGTCCTCGATCAAATGCCCACGGTCCATCGATTTCGACGGGGAACTACCCCGCCACCCCAACGGCAAGCTGTACAAGCGCCAAATCAGAGACCGATATTGGCCAAACGACAACATAAGGAGTATTAAGGGTTCTGTCGCATTTATTGATTTCTAGAAATTAACTGTATCCATCGGGCGTAACTATCCTACCTGGGCCAATGCGTAAAACTGTTCCCATGCTGGCAGCGAACTCTTGTTTTGGCCCTTTTTCAACATGCGCCAGAGCTCAATTCCGGCTAAGGTCGCCTGTGCGGACCGGAACGATTTGAAACCCAGCATAGACCGAGTTCGCCGTTTGATAAACCGGTGATCCTGCTCGACAATATTGTTCAAGTACTTGCACTGCCGGATCTTAACACGCTTGTTTTCATCTCTGTTGTACTGTTTAATGGCCGCGGTATTGGCACCGCTTTTATCAATATTAATCAGGCTGGGTTTGCCGTTGGAGCCGATTGCTTTCTTGAGAAAGCGCAAAGCAGCCTTTTTGTCTCGCCTGGCAGTCAGGAGAAAATCAACGGTATTGCCCTGCTTGTAGACGGCGCGATAGAGATATTTCCACTCCCCTTTGATTTCTAGGTAGGTCTCGTCAAGCCTCCAGCAGAGGCCAGTTCGTCTCTTGCTTTTACGAAAGGCTTTTTCTATGCGCGGTGCATAGTGGACTACCCAGCGCTGGATGGTGCTATGATCCACAACATAACCGCGCTCCAGCATCAGTTCTTCCAAGTCACGATAGCTTAGCGAATAGGCCACATACCAGCGCACGCATTGTAATATAATATCTTGCTGG
>JAPUKZ010000212.1 GCA_027295405.1 Gammaproteobacteria bacterium | reverse complement strand
TGGTTATGGGCGTACCGCAGTTGCCGCAGAACTCGCGGATGACACCATTCTCGAGATCGGGCCGCTGGAAGGTCTTCGGTTCACCGGTGGTGTAGTGAAAGCCCGCCCGGGGCATGCCGATGATCACATTGGCGGAGCCACCGGAAATATACTGGCATTCCCGGCAGTGGCACTGCCCACGCATTATCGGCTCTCCCTCGGCTTCATAACGTACTTGCTTGCAGTAACACCCACCTGTGAATTTCATAGGCGCTGTTCCTCCGGCAAAGCCGCCATCATAGCAAGCGGTTCCCATAATGGCCGAGAAAAAGTACCCTGCTACTCCACTAATCGAATATTCCAGGGAGCGCCAGCCAATGAGCCATTACAGTTTTGAGGTGGATCGCAGTGATCTCGGCAAGACACGCACGGTGGATCTTCCATCGCCGGAGGCATTGGAGATGGGCGAAGGTGAAGCCATCCTCTCTGTCGATCATTTTGCCCTCACTGCCAACAACATCACCTATGGTGTGGCCGGCGATATGATTGGCTACTGGCAGTTCTTCCCGGCGCAAGGGGACTGGGGACGCATTCCGGTGTGGGGCATTGGCACGGTCCTGGAGGGCGGCAACAGCGGCCTCAACACGGGCGATCGGTTCTATGGTTACTTCCCCATGTCCAGCTACCTGGTGGTTAAACCCGGGCACGTAAGCGAGCGCGGCTTTACCGATGACGCGGCACACCGGCAGGCGCTACCCCCGGTTTACAATCAGTATGCGCTGATGACTGCGGACAATGGCTACGATCCGGCCTACGATGATCAACAGATGGTGTACCGGCCGCTGTTTACCACAACCTTCGTACTCGATGATTACCTGTTCGACAACGACTGCTTCGGCGCCAGCACGGTGATTCTCTCCAGCGCCTCCAGCAAGACATCCTTCGGGCTGGCCTTTTTGTTACACAAGAACCGCAAGGTAAAAGTCACCGGCCTCACCTCCACAGCCAATATGGACTTTGTTGAGTCCCTGGGCATTTACGACGAGGTGGTCAGCTATGGGGATATCAATTCCCTGGATGCCGGTGAAAAAGTCGCCTTCGTGGACATGGCCGGCGATCGCGGTGTGCTGGAGCGCCTGCACCACCACTTCACCGACAACATACTGTGCAGCTGCGGTGTCGGCATTACCCACTGGGAGTCACGCGACGGCCAGGAACCTGCCACCTTGCCCGGCGCCAAACCGACCCTATTTTTTGCACCCACTCAAATCCAGAAGCGCAACCAGGATTGGGGACCGGAAAAGTTCCAACAGCAATTGGCCCATGCCTGGGACGGATTTCTCGCGGTTGTTGACGGCTGGGTCACCATCAACAAACCCGCGGGACCCGAGGCGGTGAAGTCGACCTATGAAACAGTTCTTGCCGGTGCGAGGCCGGACCAGACTTACGTGGTATCACTGTAGCAGGCCACCATTGCTGCTTGTCCTCGGAAGCGGCTTATACTAGCGCAGCCGGTTTAAAGACCCTTAATCGGTAAACAGGATACGAACATGACTACAGCAACCGTCAATAGCGTCACCGGCCCCATCCCCGTCGAGGACCTGGGCGTCACCCTGATGCACGAGCATATCCTTATCGGCTACCCCGGCTGGGAGGCAGACACCCTGCACCCCGGGCCCTCCCGCAAAGAGATGATCGCGATAGCCATCGATAAAATTCAATCGATGCAGGCCCAGGGCATCCAATCCATGCTGGACCCCTGCCCCAATGACCTGGGCCGGGATGTGACCCTGGCGGCGGAGGTTTCCAGCAAGACAGGTTTTACTATTATTTGCGCCACCGGGCTCTACAAACAGAACGAGGGCGGTGCGCCCCACTGGCACTTCCAGCGCAGTATTGGCAAGGGCGTTGAGAATATGGCGGAGCTCTTCATCCACGAACTGACCGAGGGTATCGGCAACACCGGTATCAAGGCGGGAATTATCAAAGTGGCTACCGGCGAAGGGGAGATCACCGATTACGAATACGACATATTCGCAGCCGCTGCTATCGCAGCTCTGGAAACCGGCGCACCGATAACCACACACACCGACCAGGGCACCATGGGTGAGGAGCAGCAGGCATTTCTGGTGGAGAAAGGTGTGGCGCCCCACAAGATTATTATTGGTCACAGCTGTGGCAGCGATGATCACAACTACCACATGAACATCCTCGGAAAAGGCTCCTACCTGGGCTTCGACCGTTTCGGGCTGGATATCCTGTTCCCCGATGAACAGCGGATTGATTCGCTGGTCGCCCTGCTGGCAAAGCAGCAGGAGAATCGCATTGTGGTATCCCATGACTCTGTGTGGTGCACCCGTGGCGAACCTTTCCCGGCGGAGATGCTTGCCATGATGGACACCGACAAACTGTTTAACCCCACCCACTTCCACCGGAATATCATTCCCAGCTTACTGGAAAGGGGCGTCACCCAGGCACAGATCGACACCATGCTGATCGACAACCCGCGGCGGTTTTTTGCCGGCGAGAACTGCGCCTGAACGTATCATGCTGACACACCCGCGGAGTACCTTCCACGAACAACGAGCAACTACTTTGTAAATAATTTCAGTGGCCGAATTTTTATACGCACCTCTTCCCGGTGACACTCTTTCGCCAACTGCCCCAGGGTGTGGGTATAGTGATAAAGTATAACTTTCTCTACTTCCTCAGCTATACCCAGCAGTCTCTCAAAAGAGAGGGTGGAGAGGTCCTTGGTGTCGAGCCTGGTGGATGAATTAATATACTCGCGCAGGCTTCGTCGATCATCATCACTGAAAACCGCTATTGAAACAGTCTCGGTCAGTATTCCGCTTAGTAAACGCTTGCATTCGCTGGACACGGCATCAATCTTCATCAAAAGCTTACCGCTTGGATTGTCCAGCGCGATAAGACCGCGAAGAATTACACAGGCCTCAGCCAGGCTACGTAGTCTAAGGCCGAAACCTCCAACTGTTCTAACCATTGTCAGATAACGGCGAGACACATCTTTATCCTGGGAAGACATCTTGGTAACGGTCATCATGATGCGTTTTGCAATCATATGATCAACCTCAGCAATTCTTGTGTAGCACGCTGCCAATGCTTTGTCTGTCTCCACCAGGCAGACGGACAGATCATGTTTAGACCTGTTTTCGATGCTGGATTCAACATCACTCACATCGACACCTGTCTCAATAAGGCTGAGAAGCAGCCGGGCTTCCTGCCTTGTTGTGTACAGTTCTTTCACCAACTTCTGATCATCCCTGTATTCAACCAGGTGTTTGCGTATCCAATCGATGGTCTGCTGATGGCTCATCTTGAATTGAACGCTATTTACCGGTTTAGCGAACTCAATCAATCTGCCGACGTAGGCGCCCCCCAGGAATTCATCCAGCGCAATTTCCGCATCGCTCAGGGATTCACTCATGGAAATAATCTTGCTGTTGTCCACAATATATCGGGTGAATTCTTCGTCGTGATATTGCTGCCTGTAGTGCTGGATCGTGACTTTCTCGCTGAGATTCGAAAAATCAGAAAACAGCGCAGCTGCCGATGATGTGTCTTTATAGACTCCCTTAAAGCCCAGGTTTTCAACACGTGCATTGCGAGAATCCGAGACCGCAAGTAATCGCCAGTTATCTTCAGTAGTTAGCGGCGGCTGTTCCAACAGCTTTTGCCTTTCATCGTCTGACCACTGTTGATGTTGGGTGAGTACCGCATCGGGAAAATTTCGCAGCAGCTTGTGATGCTTCCAGGCCTGGGCGTTGATATCACTGACAGCCTGATACGTTGCATGGGCAACAGCCTGGCCCTTGGAAACTTCGTCGAAATGGTCAACACCGAGGAAATACGCCGTATAGTAATCCGCACAATATTCCAACCAATCACCGACACGATGGTTGATTTTGCGACTGAGAAACACCAGTGAAGTCAGGTAGGCCCGCGGCAGCTCATTTGCCTTTGCCCAGATCCATTCCGCCCCCGCGAGTTGAGGTTTTTCCTGTCCAGGATGTTGGGTTTCCACATCCAGGCTATCGGGCATTACACGTCTATTTTCCAGCCATTGAGTCACAAAGTGTATGAGCTGGTAGGCCGGCACCTTGTTTGAATCGGAATAATGACCCAGTTCATGAACAAGAACAGCGACAAATTGTTGCTTG